>NZ_JAAHHU010000800.1:0-2180 GCF_010672095.1 Moorena sp. SIO3I6
GTGGACTCAACAAATGCAAGACTTGGCATCAGCTCTAGGCATTAAACATCAGGTACATTTCCTTGGTTTCCGCAGGGATATTCCGACTCTGATACAAGCCTCAGTGGCAACACTGTTGGTTTCAGAACAAGAAGGACTTCCTAGAAGTGTGATGGAGTCCTTGTGCCTGGAAACACCAGTGATTGGCACAAATATCCGTGGCACTAGGGATTTGCTGGCAGGAGACAGTGGTCTTTTGGTTGAGGTGGGGGATATCAAGGGAATCGCTCAGGCAATGACGTGGGTATTAGACCATCCTGAAGACGCCTTAGCTATGGGCAAACGTGGACGGGAGCACATGAGTGCTTATGATTTACAAAACATTCTGGAACTCCATGAGGCTTTGTATAGTGAAGCAATAAGCGATCGCATTTTGACACCTTTAGGCACTGGACTTTGGCCTGTTTACAATGACTCTATGTAAACAGATGGGCTTAATTCAAGCAGTTTTTATTGAAGGTTTGAAGGTTGAAGGTTGAAGGTTGAAGGTTTGAAGGTTGAAGGTTGAAGGTTTGGAGGTTGAAGGTTAAAGGTTGACTGGTTTAAGGTTGAAGGTTGACTGGTTGAAAGTTAAAAGTTGAAGGTTAAATGTTTAAAGTTTAAGGTTTAAGGTTGAGACCTGCCGGTCTTCGGGGGGATAATACCAATTCTGGCTGATTACGGCAACACATCAATTTCATATCCCCATCTTCTCATCTCCCCATCTCCCTATCTCCAAGTGAATATCTTTGATATTAAATCATCCATCCCACGTTATACAAGTCGTGGGATTTTAAGTGTGTGCATGATTAGTCATTAATCACTAGTAATAGCCATTGTGGCAACACATCCCAGTTCAAACGTTATATGTTTTATTTAATAAGAGAAAAAAATTGTGTTTTGAGTGAACTATGACGAACATTTTTCCTAGCCATAAATTACAACAACTAATTAAAGAGATTGCCGACAGATTTGTTGCTGCGACCGCTCTGATTGTTTTATCGCCTGTTATCTTAATTATTGCGATCGCAATCTACTTTAGTATGGCAAGACCAATCGTTTTCACCCAACTAAGACCGGGGAAAGATGGTCGTATTTTCAAGTTCTATAAATTCCGGACCATGACCGATGATTGCGACGGCGATGGTAATCTACTTCCCGATGAAGAACGCCTGACCGCAATTGGTGAATTTCTACGGGAAACCAGTTTAGATGAACTTCCTCAACTTTTGAATGTTCTGAAAGGGGATATGAGTTTTGTCGGACCTCGTCCTTTACTGGTGGAGTATTTAGATCGCTACAATTGTGAACAAGCACGCCGCCATGAGGTGAAACCTGGTATTACGGGTTGGGCACAAGTTAATGGTCGCAACACTATTAGTTGGGAAAATAAATTCAAATGTGATGTTTGGTACGTTGATAAGTGGAATCTCTGGCTTGATTTGAAAATTTTATTCCTAACCTTTATTAAAGTGACCAAGCGCGAAGGTATTGTTAACCCAACCCACTCTACGTTAAGTGAGTTTCAGGGGACCTCTCCCTCTTGTTAATACCAATTAAATTTATTCCTGCTAAAAGATGATAATCAGGCGATGGGGTGATTATTATGTAGCAATACAGGACTTACGCATTCAGATATATAAAATGTCTTTAACTCTCTGTTCCCTGTTCCCTGTTCCCTGTTCCCTGTTCCCTATAGCTGAAACCCTTGATTTTTGGTTTAACTGCGTAAGTCCTAAATAGTGTTTGAAGTTTTACTAACGTTTTGAAATAGTAGCAAATTTAATTATTAGTTTTTTAGATAACAGTATGGATAGTAAAATAATTGATTTTTTAAGCCCGTTATGGGGAGAAACTCTAAACCAATTACGTCATGATATCTATCATCTAGCCGACTATGTTAGTTTAGAGTCTAGACGAAATCAAGGGATACCGGAAGCAATTGTAATAGCAGATGGTGATAAAATTTTCTTCGTTCCTTATTTACTGCGCCAATGTGATGACATTTGCGATCAAGACTCAGGGGATTTATTTGATATAGTCTCTCCCTATGGTTATCCAGGAATTTTATTAAGTGAGGCAGCCGCTAGCACACCAGGGTTTGCTGATGCCGCAATGGCTGAATTCAAACGTGTGTTATCTGTCAAGGGAGTATGTTCAGA
>NZ_JAAHHU010000801.1:0-2179 GCF_010672095.1 Moorena sp. SIO3I6
GAGTTATTAATATGAAAATAAGCTATGTTATTCCAACATTGAATAGTGCTCTTACCCTTGAGAGGACTTTACTTTCCTTGCGAACACAAAAAAATGTAGATGTAACTATTATCGTAGTTGATAGCGGCTCGGCTGATGAAACCTTAGAAATATGTAAACGTTGGAATGTCAACTATTTATACATAGAGCCAGGAAATATCTATAGAGCAATCAATCTCGGTTTGAGACAATGTGATAGTGAGTGGTTAGGTTATCTCAACTCAGATGATTGGTTGTATCCAGATAGTGTAGCCAGACTTATTACTCTAGGAAACGCTTCTAAAGCAGATTTCGTATATGGCAATTGTGATTTTACTGATTTTTGTGGTCGGTTTATGTACTCTTTTGCCCCTCCTCAGGCCAGTCAACTGATTTCTATTTCTAGAACCAGCATGCTTGGCTTTTCTCAACAATCTGCTATCTTTCGTAAAAGTCTATATACACGTTTAAAAGGATTTAATCAAAATTATCAGTTTTGTGCTGACCGTGAATTCTACTTACGAGCTTTAAATTCAGGAGCGTCATTCGCATATCTTCACGGTCCACCAGTCTCCTGTTTTCGGATACATATTAATCAGTTAAGCCACACAAAATCCAAGTTAATGCAAATTGAAGGAAATCAAATACATGCTGATTTTTTTGACCATCCTAGTTTTTACGATCGAATGGTTAAGATGCAGTGGCAATTGAGAAATATACCTCATTATCTGCTTAGATTTTTGAGGCAATCACTGCTTTCAGGCAGACCCGTAATCACCAAGTCAATGCACCCTGGTCCACATCTTTGGTCTGGCAAAGATTAGTCTTGCATCTTAGAAAAACCTTCTTGATGGTAACTAAAATTTTAGTAACTGGTGGAGCTGGTTATATTGGTTCCCATGTAGTGCTTCAATTATCAGAAGCTGGTCACGATGTTGTGGTTTACGATAACTGTTCTACTGGTGCAGCATCTGCTGTGCTCCATGGGCGGTTAGTCGTCGGAGATTTAGCAGATAGGGAGCGACTCCATCAACTATTTGCCCAGGAAAAATTTACTGCGGTCATCCATCTGGCTGGAAGTAAGGTAGCTCCGGAGTCGGTGGTCAAGCCTTTAGATTATTACGCTAACAATACCTGTAATACTTTAACTCTGTTGAGGTGCTGTCAGACTTTTGGGGTGGACCAGTTTGTCTTTTCTAGTACGGCAGCAGTCTATGGAGAAGTGAATCAGAGTCTGACATTGGAGTCTGCACCCACAGTACCGATTAATCCCTATGGTCGCTCCAAGTTGATCAATGAATGGATGATTCACGATTATGCTGCTGCATCGGGGTTAAGGTATTTGATTTTGCGTTACTTCAATGTAGCGGGTGCTGACCCCTTTGGGAGAATTGGCGAGGGTAATTCCCAAGGGAGTCATTTAATTAAGGTCGCTTGTGATGCTGCAAAGGGGAGGCGGGAATGCTTGAAGATTTTTGGTACTGATTTTCCTACTCCTGATGGGACAGCGGTAAGAGATTATATTCATGTTTGGGATCTAGCCACTGCTCATCTAGATGCGTTGCAGTATTTGGAGCAAGGTGGGCAGAGTCAGGTTCTCAATTGTGGTTATGGGCGCGGGTATAGCGTGCGGGAAGTGGTGAAGAAGATGAAGGAGATTTCTGGGGTGGATTTTCCGGTAGTTGAGGTGAACAGGAGGAAGGGAGATCCGGCAAGTGTTGTGGCAAGTGTCCAGAGGATTCGGGAGGTTTTGGGATGGATGCCAAATTATGACGACTTAGGGGTAATTGTGGAAACGACTTGGGAGTGGTACAAGCAACTGGTTAATTAAGTAAGAATATTATAAGCGGACTTAATGGAATCAGCATGAACAGCAATCTTACCTTTCTTGGTCTCGGCGTTATGGGTGGATATATGGCAGCCAATCTTGCCCGTAGTGATTACTCCACCAGTAATTACCCCACTATGGCTTGGAATCGCACCCCCGATCGGCCAGGAGTCAAGATTGCTGCTGATGCTGGAGCCAAGATAGTGTCATCGATCCGGGAAGCCGTCGAGTCAGCTGACATAATTTTTTCTTGCTTGGGGGATGTCCCAGATGTGGAAGCGGTTATGCTGGGAGCTGAGGGAGTGGCTGAGTATGCCAAACCCGGTACCCTAA
>NZ_JAAHHU010000802.1:0-2171 GCF_010672095.1 Moorena sp. SIO3I6
TTTCCCCACTTACCATGTCGTAGCGATAGATGGTTGCAGGGGTGGTGAAGCTGGTATAGGTGTAGAAGGTTTCAGTATCATAACGTAACCCATTGAAACCACCAGCGGAACCAATACCAGGTAATTCAACTTCCCGCACAAAGGAACCATCCAGGTCAAAAATTTTGATGGAGGAGTGAGCATCTTTGAGGTAATCGGCCACAAATTGGTTGTTGAGTAAGCCAACACCTTCTAGGGTTTCATCCGCTTGGGGAATTACTTCTTGCCACTGTGCCTGATCAGGATGATTAGTATCTATGGCAATGACTCGACTACGAGGGGCATCTAAGTCTGTGCTGAACCAAAATACTGATTGATCATTCCCGATGAAGCTATAGCTGGCATCAAATTCGTTAATCAGTTCCACAACTAGGGAATCTGGGTCTTGCAAATTTTTATAAAACACCAGATTCTTGGGGTCAGTACCCTGGTCAACTATAATGATAAGATAATTACCATCTTCAGTGACTCGACCACTAAAGAACCATTCTTTCTGGTCAGGGCGCTCATAAATCAGACTATCCTCTGACTGGGGTGTTCCCAGCTTATGATAATAGAGCTTTTGATAATAATTGAGGTCTTCTAACTTAGTGGCTTCATTGGGTTCATCGAAGCGGCTATAGAAGAAACCTTGATTGTCGTGAGTCCAAGATGCCCCAGAAAACTTCACCCACTTAATCTGATCCGAGAGGTCAAGACCGGTTTCTACCTCCCGCACTTGCCACTCTTGCCAATCAGAACCAGACCTAGACAGACCATAGGCGAGCAGCTTGCCATCTTTACTAATGGCTAAACCTGATAGGGCAACGGTACCATCTTCTGAAAGGGTGTTGGGGTCAAGTAATAGGGTTGGTTCAGCATCCAGGGAGGTCAAGGTGTAGAGAACACTTTGGTTCTGGAGACCATCGTTTTTGAAATAAAAGTAGCGATCGCCTTTTTTAAACGGAGTGCTATATTTCTCGTAATTCCATAGCTTGGTGATGCGCTGCTTAAGTGTTTCCCGTGTTGGTATTTCGCTGAGATAACCAAAGGTGACTTGATTCTGTGCTTCTACCCAAGCCTTAGTTTCCTCTGAATCTGGGTCTTCTAGCCACCGGTAAGGGTCAGCAACTAGAGTACCGTGGTAATCATCGACTTGGTCGGCTTTGCGGCTTTTGGGATAGTTCAGGGGTTGACTGGTAGATGGCATGGTGGCAGATGGTGAGGAGCGTTTCTAGTTTAACGTTTCTATTCTTTGGGCCGAGGTTGGAGGACATGGGCAGCTATGGGGCATAACGTTTTAGGGAGCCTACCCGAGATACTTTCAATTTTTGCGATCGCATTGCTATGGGACTGTGGGAAATTGTCACTGTTCGCGCTTCTTGACCCTCCGGGTTCAGCAGTTACTCTACTTGGGGAAACCCCAAGACTGTACTGCTTCACAAGATTCGCACAAAAATTTGGCGCGATTGACCGTAGGTCAATCTTGTAGTGGATTAACACAGCCATCACAACAATTCCCTGAATTCCTCACGACTAAGCTGAGTGTCACGCAATATTTGGGACAATAAACCACGCCCAATGGTTTCACCAGAATGTACCGGGATGACGGTTCTACGTCCGTCATCATGAATTAAAATATGGTGACTTCCACGTACCCTCGCCACTGTAAACCCTGCTTTCTCCAGTGCTGCGATAATTTCCCGTCCAGTTAAACTTGGTAATTGACTCATACTTCCACTGCAACTCGCTGTACACCAACGAAGTCAAGGGAATCTTCTACATTTTCTTCAAATTCCAAACAAAGGGCGATCGCTTCTCGAATACGCTCCATCAATTCATCCAAAGATTTTGCTTGGGTATGACACCCTTTAAGAGTGGGAACAGAAGCTACAAAGTAGCCATCAGCATCCTGCTCGATAATTACATTAAATTCTCGACTCATTTTTGATTTCAATTTATTGAATATAGATAGTATATTTTGCTTAGCAATATTTACTATATAATCAAATTATAGCATTTTATAGGATTTCCTAAATAGGTGAGGTAATTTCTGGTCGGCCATATTTTTCCTGAAGCTGCTGAAATGCTTCCTTTAACGGAATCCCTTCTCCTTGCTCAAACTCCTCAATACTCTTCCCGATGCCCGCAAT
>NZ_JAAHHU010000803.1:0-2170 GCF_010672095.1 Moorena sp. SIO3I6
AAATGGAGTGCGGCTCGTTCCTAGGAAGAGCCTCCTGAAACAGGAGGGGTAAAACTAGGGGGATTCGCGGGGAAAACCCAGAAATCCTAACTATCTGTAGGATGGTGGTGAAAACCCACCCCTTGAGGAGAACAAGTGACTCCCTACCTTGGCCACACCGAACAAGCGGCAACTTGTAGAGTGAAGCTGGCACCAGGGCGGAATTAGAGGCGAAGCAGATTAACCACACTACCGCTAATGGGGAGGCGACAAGGGTAACAGTAGTGAAAGTCCTGAAAAAGTGTCTAAGTCGGAAGCCGCAATCTGTCAAATATGCGAGACTTTATCCTTTAATTCTCACAACGTTTTTCCATTGACAGTTGTAATCTCCGAGAAGAGGATAGGCAAAGTGGACTGCCCTAAATCGCCAAAACAATCCAACAGATGGAACGAGTAAAAACGACAGCAATAATAGGTCTAAGGAATTAGTCGAACCTGAGTAAGTTATGCCAAACTTAATCCCTACTGTCGGGTAGGATGTAGTCGAAAAACTGGCTACGGGTATCAAGATAAACAAATCTGAGAAGAGCATGGGTAGACACATATCAAATAGATATAGTGACCTCTGGAAGAGTGAACGCTGGAAACAGCACGAAAAAAACTTATTCCGCCTACAAAGAAGAGTTTATAAAGCAGTTCGAGTTGGCGACCTAAAGAAAGCTCGGTCACTTCAAAAACTGATAATGAAATCCCGCTCAGCACAACTTTTGGCCGTCCGACAAGTAACACAGCTCAATCAAGGAAAAAGAACCGCCGGAGTAGACGGGAAAGCATCCTTAAACTACAAAGAAAGGTTCCAGGTACTTGAAAAACTAGGCTCCAGTGCGGAAAATTGGACGCATCAAGGCTTAAGGGAAATCCCCATAGCCAAGAAAAACGGGAGTACGAGAATGTTGAAAGTACCAACAATCCAAGATAGAGCATGGCAATGTCTAGCAAAATATACTCTAGAACCTGCTCATGAAGCAACGTTCAGTGCCTACAGCTATGGGTTTAGGACTGGCAGAAGTGCCCAAGACGCACAAAAAATGCTATTCCAAAATCTGAACTCAAGAAAAAACGGCATTAATAAAAGAGTAATCGAACTGGATATAAAGAAGTGTTTTGACCGCATATCCCACAGCTCCATTATGGATAGATTGCTAGCTCCTGCGGGTCTGAAGATAGGGATATTCAGATGTCTAAAAGCAGGCATCAATCCAGAATTCCCGGAGCAAGGAACGCCCCAAGGAGGTGTGGTCAGTCCACTTCTCGCCAACATAGCACTTAACGGAATCGAGGAAATAAATCCAAAAAATAGGTGCATTAGATATGCTGACGATATGGTAATAATCCTCAAGCCAAAAGATAACGCTGAAAAAGTACTAGAGAAAATTAAAACCTTTCTCGCAGAAAGAAGGATGGAAATCAGTGAAGAAAAGACCAAGATAACTAATACGACAGACGGATTTGACTTCCTGGGGTGGAAGTTCCGCGTACAGAAAAACGGAAAATTCCGATGCATTCCCTCAGAGGAAAATCACCGGAACATACGTGAGAAGATTAAAACCGTGGTCAATAACTCGAATTATGGAGCCGAAGTAAAAGCCAAAAAGCTAGCACCAATCGTGCGTGGATGGAGGAATTACCACAAAAGCTGTGACATGAGCAGTTCCCGAGATAGTCTCTGGTTCATGACCAAAACTGCAAATCGAAAGTTCCGAAAGGAAAAGAAAATTAGCAGACATAAGGCCACAGAGCTATGCAAGAAAGCCTTTCCAGAAGTAAGGTATGAACAAAATCAGCACGTAAACGTCAAAGGCACCAAGTCTCCATATGATGGAGACCTGGTTTACTGGAGCAATAGGAACTCCAAACTCTATGATAACGCTACAGCAAAAGCTTTAAAACGGCAAAACCATTCCTGTGGGCATTGCGGGTTGAAATTTATTAATGAGGAAAAGGTACACCTTCACCACATTGATGAAAATCATGACAACTGGAAGGAAAACAACCTGATGGCTGTACACCAAAGTTGCCACCAACAATTACACTGGAGCCAAAAAGATACTTAGGAGCCGTGTGAGGCGAAAGTTTCATGCACGGTTCTGAAGCGGAGGTGCGGGGTTCAATAGCCCCCATCGACCGTAAC
>NZ_JAAHHU010000804.1:0-2167 GCF_010672095.1 Moorena sp. SIO3I6
AGGAAAACATGATGATTATCTGGTGCGCATCGAACGAGTGGCACCGGGAGTCTCATTGGCAGAAGAACAAGTCAGTTGGCCGGTAGAAGAATGGTTAACCCAGGCCAAGCAACTGATGAATGACCCCTTATTTAGTGTCCTGCAGGGTAGGGCAGCTGCGGTGGATGGCAGTTTTGCCATGCCATCTTGGGGAGAACCGTACTCTCAATCCTCTTTAAACTTAGTTGCCTTGGGTCAAGAGCTATACAATGCCCTATTTAAAGGAAGCTTGCGCGATAGCTGGATGATGGCGCAAGCGATCGCTCAAAATCAAAGGTCGGTTTTGCGACTGCGTCTGGGATTGAAAGGTACAGAATTACCCCGCCTACCTTGGGAAGTCCTCCATGCTGGGGATCGTCCCCTAGCCACAGGGACTGATGTGGCTTTCTCTCGCTACCAGATGACCAAAGGGTTGATTAGACCAGTTCCGAAGCCTTTGTCTCCACCGAATCAACCTCTGAAAATTTTGATGGTGATCGCCGGTCCAAGTGATCAAGAAAGTTTAGAACTCTTACAAGAAGCATCTCACCTGAAAGAAGAACTCCGCCATCGTTCACCCAATGGACCACCAGCGATTCATCTGACAATTTTGGAACAGCCAGGACGGGAACAGTTAACCCAAGCCCTGGAACAAGGAAAATATCAAGTCTTCCACTATGCTGGTCACTCTAACCTAGGGGAATCAGGTGGTGATGTCTACCTGGTTAGTAAAAAAACTGGTTTGACAGAGACCTTAAGGGGTGATGATCTAGCTGGATTGTTAGTTAATAATGGTGTCCAGCTGGCTGTATTCAACTCCTGTCGTGGTGCTCATACAGCTGCTTCACATACCCAAGAAAACGGTAACGATCAAAATCTTGCTCAAGCACTGGTTAAGCGCGGTATTCCTGGGGTTCTAGCCATGGCAGAGCGCATTCCCGATGAGGTAGCCCTGACCCTAACCAGACTATTATACCGTAACATCAACCAGGGTTACCCCATTGACCTCAGCCTCTCGCGAGCTAGACAAGGACTGATTTCTGCTTATGGCTCGAACCAGCTTTATTGGGCATTACCTGTTCTTTATCTGCATCCGGAATTTGATGGTTTCCTGACCAATGATGACCACAGTTATGACCGAACTCAAATATTTAGTCTGCCCGATCCTCCTGGAATGTCTGTAGGGTTAGACCCAGAAGAGGGTTTTTTTACGCCACCACAAGAGAGAGAATATACCACATTATCAGAATTTGAGGAAGACTCAGCTCTTGTCCCTAGGGCAGAAGCTGAGTATGACCATGAAAGTGTCACTGGTGTAACACCGGGTTTAGAATCCCATGAACTAGAAGCAGACGATCCCGCTGCTTTCATTAAGGGATTGCTGGATCAGCTGAATACAGAGGCGATTGGTGAGGATTCAACAATAACAGCATCGAATTCAGAGGGGTTATCCGAAAACCCTTACTCAGAGGCTGCTCAGAAGAACCTACCAGTCCATAGCCCAAGCCAACTCCCTGCTCCTTTGAAAGCTTCAGCCGCAACCCTGACACCGGCGTCTACGGAGGGCTCAACCCAATTAGCTCCAAAGCCTGAGGATACTACGGCAGAAGTTGAGGCTAAAAAGGTCACTAATCCTAAACACAAGGGTTTAAGGTTACCACGTTCACCACTGTGGATCGGACTAGGAGCAACGGGAACTCTTGCCTTGGTACTGGTGAGCATGTGGTTTTTCCAGAACCCTCCTAGTCCTGGGCTAGGGAGACAATTACCACCAGGTCTGTCCAAACCTGTTGATTACTCAAATGTTAATTTGACAAAGGCTAATACCAAGACCGTCACAGCGATCGCAATTGAAGCATTCAGTGAGGATAATATTATTCGAGGAACCGAAGCTGTAACGGCATTGCTAGACCGGGGTGCATTACCCGATGCTTCTGCTGCCCTTCAGGAAGTTCCCTCAGAACAATTGAATCAGTCAATGGTGAGTTTTTTAAGAGGGCGTCTGGCATGGCAGTCGATCCACAAGAAGACAATCTAATCTTTATCAGCGACCAGAAATTTATCAGCTTTAACCTTAATACGGAAAACTGGAGCTACCCGCAGCCCCTGGAGTTGATATACAGCGGTATTCCCTTTAACAAAACCGATT
>NZ_JAAHHU010000805.1:0-2166 GCF_010672095.1 Moorena sp. SIO3I6
TATAGTGTTTTCGGGGCTTCAGTAGCAGTTATCAGTCTTTTAGTACATTTGTTCTGCGAATTTGACATGCTCCCATCACATTCACTAAGGCCACTATATTTTACGAATCATTTAGGACTGCTATAGTTGGCATCGTTATATGATATTTATTCTAGCGTTTTGGATGCGATCATATTCCATCCCTTAACCCATTCATACCCAACGGTAAAAATCCCCAAGTTCCCATCCAATTTCCGCGATCGCACTCCCCTGTTCATACCTGCATCAGCTTTCCCATATCCGCACCCAAAACCCCAAGTAAACCGATTGTGTTCGCGTAGGGTGACCAAAGGGCGATCACGTTCACTGCTGTTCTAGTAGTCACTTGATGTATCCTTTCCGGAAAGCAATAAGGGAATTCTACACGAGGGTTGACTGGTTATGATTCAGATATGGTCAAAAATACAGCAAAAATCAATCCAATCAACTATTTCACACTTTCCGGAAAACAATTTAACAGTGGATTATAGGCAAACCACCTGATACTTAACCCGATGGCTGCGATGAAGCGAAGCTTCCGCCAAAGGCGATCGCTTCCGGAGCGCAGCGTGACCAAAGGCAATCGCGTAGTGTCTCCACTATGCCGAGGGTCATGTAGATGTTAGGTTTTCAAACATTGCTGCTTACATGCCTTGGGCTTCGCGACTATTTCGGGTATATAGCAATTCTCATAACTGCGAGAAACGCTACAATTAATTATCTTGACTTGGTTTCCCACTTCAAGGATAATATTTAGACCTTAATCAGAATCAAAAGCCTGGGTTATGGATAGTGCTTTACTGGTGAAATTTCTAGCACCCTGTTTGCCATTTCTGCTGAAAGCAGGAAATAAGGTAGTGGAAGGCGCACTTCAAACATTAGGTGAGGATGTTTGGAGAAAAGCGACGGCTGTATGGGGTAAGTTACAACCGAAGCTAGAAGCCAAGCCATTAGCAAAAGGGGCTGTAGAGGAGTTGGCTAACTCTCCTGATGATCCAGATGCATTGGACGTACTCCAGAAACAACTCAAGAAGTTACTAGAGCAAGAACCGGAGCTGGCAAAAGACCTAGCCGAGTTGTTGGAAAAAAAGCCAGAGGGAATAACCAAAAAGCCAGGAGCAATAAACGCTGGTCGTGACGCAACCGTTAGCAGTAGCGATCAAACAGCCACTCAGCCAGGGAATAGCAATATCAACATAGGTTCAGCCAAAGATGTGAATGTTAGTAATTGGCCATCTATCCAAAAATAGTTGAGATGAACTCAGAAGAGTTGAACGCTATATTCTGGCGCATTTTAGGAGGAAATCAAACTAATTCAGACATAGCCGCCCTGCGAGATGTGTTAATCTCTACCGGAAATCAATATGTTGTTCAGTCGGGTAGTGGCAACATCAACATCGGTCAAGGACATGATATTAATATTGAAAACTATACTTTTAATCTTCCAGAAGCAGAAATTATCCGTAAGTTTTTGGAGAAGCTTACGACAATTCCGCACAATTTAGCTAGAGTACGCAGTGGCGTAGTCAACTTTGTCGGTCGGGAAAAACAACTCAAAGACTTACACCAACAGCTTCAAGAGAAGGAGCGAATTGCTATCACTGCTGTAGTTAGCGGTATGGCTGGAGTAGGTAAAACTGAACTAGCTATACAGTATGCTCAGCACCAGAAACAGCAATCTACCTATCCCGCTGGTATTTGTTGGATACAGGTACAAGAATCCAACCCTGGGTTACAATTGCTGAGTTTTGCTAAGTCTCAGCTCAATCTTAATCCTCGTAAAGATTTGGAGTTACTAGACCAGTTAGACCACTGTTGGTCTCAGTGGCCGCCTTTAGATGGTGATGTCCTGATCATTCTGGATGATGTTAGAAACTACGAGGAAATTAAAGGCTATTTACCCCCCCAGGAATCTCGTTTTAAAGTACTAATAACGACACGTAAATATTGGCTATCAGAATCCTTTGAACAATTACGCCTAGAGGTGTTAGATGAGCAAGCAGCCTTGGAGTTATTAACTTCTTTTATCGGTAAGTCAAGACTGGAAAAAGAACCAGTAGCAGCCTCTCAACTCTGTAACGACTTAGGATATCTACCATTGGGATTGGAGTTAGTGGCACGCTTCCTCAAAAGACGGTCTCATTGGAA
>NZ_JAAHHU010000806.1:0-2165 GCF_010672095.1 Moorena sp. SIO3I6
ATTCCACCCCATCTGCCCAAGAAGAATCGGATTCCTCTTCGGATTCCTCTTCGGATTCCTCTTCGGATCAAGCCCCATCTTCCTAGCTAGGTTTTTTGGTCTAGCACGCTGATATCCCCCGGATAAATCCCAGATAAATCACGGGGGCTAATCCCATCACTCTGGGAAAAAAGGTCAAAGAGCAAGGTACCTAAGCAATCAGCAATCAGCAATCAGCAATCAGCAATCAGCAATCAGCTGATAATCTCAGTCCTGGTATCAAGGACAATCTCACCCGAAATTATCTTAAATCAAAGGTTGTAATAGTTGAATCAGGTCTTCCGCTTGTCTGAGCCCCTCTATCCGTTGTTGAGGCTGACCGTTTTTAAACAGTACCAAGGTTGGTAACGCCTCAATGCCATACTGGGAAGCAAGCTGGGGGTATTTGTCCGTGTCAATTTTTACAACTTTCAAACGATCTTTGAGCTCAGCATTGACCTGTTCTAGGATAGGAGCCATCATCTGACATGGCCCACACCAAATGGCATAGAAATCTACCAACACGGGCACATCTGAGCCAGATAATAATTCTTGGAACGTTGTGAACTGCTTTTTAACGGCCATGAGCAAGAAACCTTTCCTAGTCCTTCTGCTCGATTCTAGTCCAAAATGATTGGAGCTGGATTAACCTAAAGATTCTTGTAAAGTTAACTTTGGAGGAAACCTATCCTGCCCACAGGAGAAGATTAGGCAGGATTGAAAACAATTCAAGGTTTATGGAAACATTACAGACATCTGGGCAACCATCTTCCCAACAATTAAGCGATCGCATAGCCATCGTGACCGGTGCCTCGCGAGGAATTGGCCGAGCTGTAGCCCTGGCCTTAGCTGGGTCAGGGGCAAAGGTTGTAGTCAACTACGCCAGTTCCAGTAATGCAGCTGATCAGGTCGTAGGGGCTATCATTGATGCTGGGGGTGAAGCTTTAGCACTTCAGGCTGATGTGTCTCAAGCTGAACAAGTTGATGCCCTAGTTAAAGGGACTCTCGAAAAGTTTGGTCGTATAGACGTGCTAGTGAATAATGCTGGGATTACCCGCGACAACTTGTTATTGCGGATGAAACCCTCAGATTGGCACGCAGTCATTAATCTCAACCTGACTGGGGTATTTTTATGTATCAAAGCAGTGAGCAAACTGATGCTCAAGCAAAAGTCTGGTCGGATTATCAATATTGCTTCAGTAGCAGGACAGATGGGAAACCCTGGTCAAGCCAATTACAGTGCTGCCAAGGCTGGTGTGATTGGCTTAACCAAAACCGTTGCCAAAGAGTTTGCTAGTCGTGGCATTACAGTCAATGCCGTAGCTCCGGGTTTTATTGCCACTGATATGACCACTGACCTTAAGTCAGAAGCCATTATCGAGCACATCCCTCTAGGTCGTTACGGTCAGCCAGAAGAAGTAGCTGGGATGGTAAGGTTTTTGGCAGCTGATCCAGCTGCTGCCTATATCACTGGACAAGTGTTTAATGTTGATGGTGGTATGGTTATGGCTTGAACCCCCCGGCAGGTCTGTGTTTCAAGTTCCGGAAAGTTTAAAATTGTCAGACGAATTAGCACTCTTCGTGTAAGAGTGCTAAATTTGCTAATGGAGACACAAAGCAACTTTAAACAACCAATGGCAAAAATCGTTTCGTTTGACGAAGAATCCAGACGCTCATTGGAGCGGGGGGTTAATGCCCTAGCTGATGCTGTACGTATTACCCTTGGTCCAAAAGGTCGTAATGTGCTTCTGGAAAAACAGTATGGGGCACCCCAGATTGTCAATGATGGTATTACCGTTGCCAAAGATATTGAACTGGAAGACCCCTTAGAAAATACTGGCGCTAGACTGATTCAAGAAGTCGCATCCAAGACTAAAGACGTTGCTGGAGATGGCACTACCACAGCTACCATTCTGGCTCAGGCCATGATTCGAGAAGGTCTTAAGAATGTGGCAGCTGGCGCAAATCCTGTAGCTGTGCGCCGAGGAATCGAAAAAACTGTTGCCGAGCTGGTTAAAGAGATTGAGGGCATGGCACAGCCGGTTCAGGGAACTGGGATCGCTCAAGTTGCTACAGTCTCCGCTGGTAACGATCCAGAAGTGGGTGAGATGATTGCCCAAGCCATGGAAAAGGTCACCAAAGATGGT
>NZ_JAAHHU010000807.1:0-2165 GCF_010672095.1 Moorena sp. SIO3I6
TGCCAAGCTTTACCAGAGATTGAAATTATTAAAGCCTTAAGGATAAGAACTCCAGAATGTTTAAATCAGGCAGATAGTTATTTAAGTTGTGTAGATACACTATTGCTAGATGCTTACCATCGAAAAATGTTGGGCGGCACTGGTAAAACCTTAGACTGGCAAAGGCTACAAAAATTTCGTCCCAGTATCCCTTGGTTACTAGCTGGTGGCTTGACACCGGATAATGTCTTAGATGCCCTAACGTTGGTGCAACCCAGTGGGATTGATTTATCCAGCGGTGTAGAGCGAACACCAGGTGATAAAGATTTAAAAAAGGTTGCTCGGTTATTGGAGAAATTAGGATCAAGAGTTTAAGGTTGAAGGTTGAACGGTTGAAGGTTAGTCGGTTGAAGGTTAGTCGGTTGAAGGTTAGTCGGTTAAAGGCTAGTCGGTTAAAGGTTAATCGGTTTAAGATTGAAAGTTAGGCGGTTGAGGATCAACACTCAACAGTCAACAAGCTTTGAGATGATTCCAATGGGATGGTAAAGTGGAATTGGCTACCTTGATTTTTCCCCTCAGACTTAGCCCAAATTTTTCCACCCATACCTTTAATAATCTGACGACAGATAGCTAGACCAAGACCTGTGCCACCAACAGTGCGTCGGAGTGAATCTTCCTCTTGATAAAAACTTTCAAATATTGCGTCTAGCTGACTCGGTTCAATACCCCTACCAGTATCCGCTACAATTACTTCTAGCATGGGATTATGGCGGCGATTTTTGGTGAGGAATCCTATCGACTCTGCTTGAGTTTCATTGATTTGGGCTTGGATAGTGATTTTACCCCCTGGCTCAGTAAACTTACAGGCATTATCTAGGAGTTTGGTTAAGACTTCTACCAACCGTTCTTTTGAACCTATAGAAAACTGTAGATCCGGGCTACGGTAATCCCATTCAGGCGAGATTTTAAGCAGTATTGCCTGCTACTGCGCGATTGCTGAAGGCTTGACCAAAAATCCCCAGTTAGAGATGCTGTAGTAATCGTGCCGACGATTGATTACAGCACTCGCCTGTATTTGCTTATTCAGTTGATTCCACCAGTACCAAACGTGTTTGCTCGGATTCACTCCGATCAAAGCGGTTAAGGCACTGGGTAGTCTTTCACTCAATCCCATACCGCGTCTAGCAATCACCAACGCGGCCACTTCATCGCTGGCAAGTCCATACATCCGGGCGTACTTCACCATCCCGATCAAACTGCTATAAGCAGGGTTGACCGTGAAGACATAGACGCCACGGTTAGAGCAAATCGAATTCAGCAGCTCAAAGAATCGGCTATAGGCCCACCCTGATAGCATTCGAGCGTATTTCCGTCCCAATTCTCTGAATGCTTCTTTTTTCTTGCCAAAATCTAAGGTTTCGTGGACTATCGGACATTGATAAGTTTTAGCCAGCGTCACCAGTTGTAGACAAGCATCAACTATCTGAGCATCCTGTTTGCCACTGGGTAGACCTTGCTGTAACGGGATTTGTCCGTGAGCTTTCAGGTTTCCATCAGCGTCAACATAAGCCCACCCAACGCTACTTGGGTTGAGATCGATACCGATACAGCCATATCGGGAATGCTGTGAGACACGCTGAAGCTTAGCAGGCGTGAACTGAACAGCCGCTACCCACTTGTGATCTTTGCGGTAGAAATGCCAGGTTCTAGAACCATCGTCAGGCAGGCGGTTGATGTTGCGGTCAAAGTCACCGATAACTGCCGAAACGTATTGTCCATACTTGGACTCAAGACATTTGGGAACTCGGAAGCGGATCGTTTCACCGTCCCATTGACAAACCTGATTTCCCCAGGTCTCATCTTTGCTACCAACAACAAATACCTGACCGTAAGGCACCTTAACCTGTAGCTGAGCTACTTTCAACCCTTCGATTTTTCTCTCTAGGTGGGCGATATAACGTTTCTTGTGATGGATTTGGAAGCGTAGATTTTGCCAATTGGTGTCACGATATCGTAACGAACAAGACAGTGGGAATTTACAACCAGTTTTACTGTTCTGCCAGTTCTTTTTAGCGTAGAATTTTCGACCATTAGCTAATCGCTTCTGTGCTTTCCTCAAGCAGTCCTTAGCGCTTTTGAACTTACCTGACAGTTGCTCAATGTGTAGAAATAATGTAGATTTTCTC
>NZ_JAAHHU010000808.1:0-2165 GCF_010672095.1 Moorena sp. SIO3I6
TGTAATCCTTGTATGATAAGGTTTGCGCTACACTATAAAAATTGAAATATTTAATACACAAAAGACAATCATAGCAAGGCTTTAAGGCTTCTTAATCTTTACTTTACAAATCAGCTCTTATCCCTTCTCCCCACACCTGAATCCTTACTTTTAAGGAGTAGGGGAGTATTTTTTTTTTCGACTTGACAGAGTGAAATGTAAAAGTTATTATTATTCTATGAAATTAAAATTGATTAAGCTGTTGTGTGTCTAAATTTTAAAACAGCTTATAAATTCGTGTTACTCATCAAATCATCATCGTAATACAATAAAAATACAAGGGTGAGAGATAGAATGCATTTGCCATCTGTAGGAGATATCGAAAACTTGGGAAAGAAGGAAGGAGTTTTTGATCATCAGTTGTTTCGGAAGAGCGCTGATATTATTATATCAAAGCTAGAAAAATACTTAGCCGACTCATCAACCAGAGGGTTGGCACTGACTAATCCTTATGACTTGTCCCAAACAGCAAAAGATATAATGAATCAGGGACAGAAGAACACGGCTACATACAATCAAGAAAAGCTAGAAGCCATTATTGACTTATACATTAAAACCGGAATACAAGTGTACTCACCCGGTTATATGGGGCGACAGTTTTCTGGCGTAATTCCTTTAGCTGGCCTGATTGATTTAATGAGTTCAATCGTGAATCAACCATCTTCCTTCTATGAAGCGGGGCCGTTACCGAATGTAGTTGAGCGTATTATGGCCGATGAATTTAACCAATTTATTGGTTGGGCTCCTGATAGTTTTGCTATGGTGACTACATCTGGGGGGACGTTAGGCAATTTAACCGCTCTTTTGGTAGCTAGGAATGAAAAATTTCCTCAGATTTGGTCAGAAGGTATTTATGCATTGGGGGACAAATATCGTCCAGCAATTGCTATGAGCGAAGATGCACATTATGGTGTTTGTCGTGCTACGGGGATTATGGGAATCGGAGAAAATCAAATTGTCCGTTTACCAGTTAATCAGAAAAGGCAAATTTGTATAGATAAGGTGCGCCCTACCCTAGAAGCAGCAGAGAAGCAGGGACTAAATGTTTTCTGTATGGTGGCTTCAGCCGGAACTACTTCCGTAGGTGCTTTTGATGCGATTGATGAATTAGCACAAATAGCCAAAGATAAAAATATCTGGCTTCATATTGACGGCGCTCATGGTGGTAGTTTACTGGTTTGTGATCAGTTGCGTCACAAATTAAAAGGAATTGAAAAGGCAGATTCCTTTATCTTAGACGCGCACAAGATGATGTTTTTGCCTGGAGTGTGTACCCTTCTTTTCTATAAGAACAAAAAAAAGAGCTATGGAGCATTCCGCCAAAACGCTAGTTATGTCTTTGAAAAAGTTCCTGATATCTATACTCAATTTGATAGTGCAGAACAGAATTTTGAATGTACTAAAAGACCCCTAATTATGAACTTGTGGGTATTATGGGCGCTCTATGGAAAGGCTATATTTGCTGATAAAATTGAATATTTGTGTCAGTTGACTCAGGAAGCCTATCAAATACTAAAACATGAACCAGATTTCCAGACCATTCATCAACCGGAGGTGAATATCCTTTGTTTTCGATATGTACCGTCAAATTTGAGTGATAATCTGTTGTCTGATTTTCAGTTGGCAATTAGAAACCGAATTAAGGAAGGAGGGAATTTTTTTATCTCGAAGGTAGAAATTGATGGAATTAATTCTCTGCGTGTTGTTTTTATGAATCACATAATTAATATTAGTCACTTTCATAAGTTACTATACGAAATTAGAAAAACTGGACTGGAATTAATTAGCGAAACTTAGTCAAAAATTAAGCTTTAATAGATCAAATACTATTTTGGTATAGCCAATTGGAATGACTCCAACCTAAGCAGGGTAAGCGCAAGAAAAATGAACTCATAAGCACCTAAACAAAATTAATTACATATTCTTCACCAAAATTGTTAAGCACTTTTTTGAGATATTTAAGAAAGCTTTTCCAGTTTTCGTAAGCATCAATTTCAATCCACTCATACTTAATAAATTTCCAGAAAATTTCAATTAAGTTGTACTTTGGTGAGTAAGTAGGCAACCAAAATATATCTAAATTTCTACCTTTCCATTCTTCTAAAGATCGGAAGAACACAACTCTG
>NZ_JAAHHU010000809.1:0-2161 GCF_010672095.1 Moorena sp. SIO3I6
AAGGTTTCTTTGCTACAGACTGTGCTGTAATAATTACACCAACCTGTTATAATGGGTTTGAGTCGGCTAATTAGAGCCTTCTGTGGAGCAGCTTTATATCTATCAATAACAGAGGAAAGCTGCTCATAATGCTTGTGGATTTTCTGTTTAGATGGTTTGATGATGGTCTTAAAACCTTGTTTTGACTGGTTTTTACCAACCTGATATTGACGGACATTGAATCCGAGAAAGTCAAATCCATCCATGGTGTGGGTAATCCTGGTCTTACTTGATTTTAGTTCCAAGCCCATGTCCATCAACCATAGGTTGATGACCTTCTGGCATTCTTCTACCACGGTTAGGTCTTTGTGCATGATGACAAAATCATCAGCATATCGAACCAAACTTAAGGCTGATTTGTTATCCCGTTTTTTTCCGGGTAATGTTTCGGCATATTGTTTAATCCGTTTTTCCATGCCGTGAAGGGCTATGTTGGCCAGTAGAGGGGATATTACTCCCCCCTGTGGTGTGCCCTTATCTGTAGTGGAGAATGTGTCATTGTCCATCACACCAGCCTTGAGCCAGGAACGTATTAAACGTTTCATGGATGGATAAGTATTTAATTTTCTCAGAAGTGCATCGTGGTTGATTTTATCGAAGCATTTGGCAATATCAGCATCTAGAACCCATTTTGGTTTTTGTTTGATACTGTTGAATATTGCTTCGATGGCATCGTGGCCTGAGCGTCCTGGTCTAAACCCATATGAATTAGGTTCAAATTGTGCCTCCCATTCTGGTTCTAATGCCAGTTTGGCAAGAGCTTGCAATGTTCGGTCATACATGGTAGGGATGCCTAGTGGGCGTTTTTCACCTTTACCAGGTTTGGGAATCCAAACCCGTCGAGTTGGTTTGGCCTTTCCGCAGACTTTCAAGTTGTTAACTAGGGACAGACGTTGTAATGGTGTTAATGATTTGATACCATCAACCCCAGCCGTCTTCTTACCCTTGTTATCTTGTGTGACCCTACGCACCGCAATCATTTTTGCAGTCCAAGACTTCATCAAGGTTTTTTGTAGTCGTCTAACCGCGCGAACATCGCCACGTTGGGAGGCTCGAAATATTCGTTTTTGCAACTTAAATAGGGCTCGTTTTAACTTACGCCAATTGACCTTATTCCATTCCGACGTATGGGAGAATCCCATCGTTTTAGACTTATTCATTGGTACTTGCGACTATTTCTTTTCCTACAACGTGAGTCCGTCTGCATATCCTAGGCATTACCCTAGGCGTTAGCAACTGAGCTCAATCTTGCCCCCATATGACTTGCGGCTAACTACCTACTTGGATATCGACCTTTCCAAGAGTACAAACAGGGGTTACTTCGTTCCTGATTACCATTGGTTGGACTTTTAGGGTGGTACTGTTCACCGGGAGGTGTGGTTTTGGGAATCACTTCATGGAGATGGAACCTTGAAGTCAGTGCCTCCTTTGACATTTTGTCTATGGCGTGTCAGCCTTTGCGCCATACGATGGTAACGATGATTTGAGCGTACCTTCCTTGCGTACCCATAAGTCCTTGCCTGCTACTAACACCGGATGAGGCTTCTAGTGCTTCGCTGTTTGACCCCGCTTTACCCATAGGTTTGTTAGTTCCTATGAATAGGGGTAAGGCTGTCAGGAGGATTCCACTCCGGCTGGACTTGCTTATACTCACCAGCATGGTTATCAAGTTATCTAGGTTCCAAATAGAGCGTGGTGCTCTGTCTGGCTAGCGGCTAATCCCCCAAGCCCTTTCTGGACAAGGTTTATAGCCAACGAATCGCACCCATCTCCCCATCTCCCCATCTCCCCATCTCCCCATCTCCCCATCTCCCGTTTCTCCCCATCTCCCCATCTCCCTATCTCCCTATCTCCCCACACTCCCCGCACTACCTAAGACACTCTGTACCGGATATGCTAAAGTCCAAGTGTAAATTTCCTGACCTAATCAGTTAACTTGTGGAGAATAGGATCAGTTTCTTGGCAAGTGGTTGAAAATCAATAGAAGATTGATAAACCACTGAGTTATTTGGAAGTAAGGGCAAGTCGTGGATATTGTCGAACTTATTGCAAAAGGTGGGATCGCCATGTGGCCTCTGTTGGCTCTATCGATCCTGACTATGGGTACAATCTTTGAACGGAT
>NZ_JAAHHU010000081.1:0-30333 GCF_010672095.1 Moorena sp. SIO3I6
TATCTCCCAAGGCCAAGATAGGTTTTGTTCCGCTCAAGGCGCATAAATCTGTGTTTAATAGAAAACGCAACCACTATCATGGTTTGCTTTGGTTTTCGGCTTCAATTCAAGGAACCAGAATGTTTTCAATGACACTATAAAACTAATCAAAGTCTAACATATTTTTGGAGATACTGCAAGATATTTGGAGAAAATCGTCAACAGTGGCTAGCCCTTTACCCTTGATGTTTAGATTTATCTATGATAGCAAATGTGCTGGCTTAGTTATAGTATAGGTGATCCAGGTGACATACTCCCGACGCTGACAAGCGCGGTACAGCGTGGGCTTCTTACCAACACCATCCAACGATATCGGCTTTCGCCGACGCTGCGCGAACGGTTACACGGGTTACTTTATTAACGACACGGTCAGAAGTTACCGTAAGGATAGGGTCGCCTTTATGGTTGTCGGCTATGGGTAAAAAGGTTAAATCTTATTGATTAAGGCGACCCTATCTATCGGTTTCGTCTCCGGGATGCCCCTCCGCGCCGGAACAATACAACTCGTTCTATGTTTAGCTAGTAGGTGGCGGTTAGCTCTTAATTTGTTTCCCCTACTGTCCCTAGTATAGCCCATTGGCATTTCGACGTTCCGACCCTTGCCCCGCGCTTCCCATACGACACTTACCCAATGAAGGTAAAGTGCGGGGCTTCTCGCGGTTTAGCTAAGTGATGGGCTAGGGTCAGGTCAATTGATACCTTCCCATCTCCAGGGTACTGGGTCAACCGACTTACCGTGAACATAGAGACCCCAATGTAGATGAGGACCAGTGGAAGCACCTGTAGAACCAATGGTACCAATGACCTGGCCAGCTTGAACAAAATCCCCCTCTTTAACTTTAATTTCGCTCAAGTGCAGCATGATACTGAGTACCCCTTGACCATGGTTAATCCCTACGGTGTTCCCATGAACCCGGAAACCTTCAGACTCTCGTCCCACTAGTGCTATCCTTCCTGCTGCTGGTGCTACTACTGGTGAACCGAAGCGACCGGCATAGTCAACACCACGATGGTAGTAGTTTTTAGCATAGACACCGTTGTAGTAGCGACGAACACCGAAAACACTGGAGACACGAGCATTGTTGGGTCTATAGAATTTACCATTCCAGAATTTTTCTGGGGTCAATAATTTTTTAAACTGGGCAACCCGATTTAATTCAAATTGGGTTGCTGGGGCAGAGGCTTTGCCAGACAGCCAGATGCGTTGGACAGGGAAAGACCGATTCTGAAGTGGTACAGCTATGTTGTTAACTTTACCATCACCAGCCACTCGTAAAACCAATTTTCCTGGTTTATCTAATGGGGTAGTGGGTACTAAAGCGCGATAACGATTTGTCCCTGTCGCAAAGGTAGGATAGGTCTTTTGACCCATAGAAACGGTTGGTGGTGAACCAACTGTTTCGGTTTGAATTACCACTGACAAAGTATCGCCTAACTGGGGATTTTCTGGTTGAACTTGTACCTGTAAAGCTTGCACTGGTTGGCACAGGGCTACAAAACCCGATGCCAGGGCTATTGCTGTCGTTGTAATCAGGCGTTTGGCAAGGTGCTTTGCACTCAGAAGTGGGGTGGGACTAGAAGGAGAATAGTGCTCTAGCCCTGATAGTGAGCCATGAGAGGATAGTGATTTCACTGACTTATACAAAGCGCGACTATAGATTTTTATTCTTTAGCTACTGGGGCATAGACTATCATTTAGCCCAGTGTGTTTCCAATTCCATCTAGTTTGCAGATGAACGGGACCAAAGAAGATTGAGTCAGGTGCCATCATAAAAGGACATCTAACTAAGGTGGATAGTCTATCACACTAACGGTTAGGCTAACTCGGTGGATGGATTCTCTATATCAATCAATCCCAAACTATGAAATAGTTTTTTTTAAGGGTAACTCACGATTGCCAAACTAAGTCGAGGTTTAAATTAATGGACAGTTGGATCATCAAGCTCCATGACTTCATTGGTGAAATCCCATTCCTGGTGATTTCTTTAATTACAGCCGTAACATTTTGCTTTTGGTTAATTCCCTACACCACTGACTTGATGGTCAGCTGTGCAGCGGGTCTTGCTGGTGACTATTTAGGGCGCGAGCAACGCACCTTGGTGATTAACTCAAGTACCAACAATCCTGAGTTACTTTTAATGCTTGTCTCACTGGGATTAGGTAGGCTAGGAGGGATAGCTACCCCACTAGGCTCAAATTTTGCAAACATTTATCTTATGTTTTTTGTTGCTCCATTATTTGTTTTAGTTAAGTGGTTTTTTAAGAGGGATTTCAATAAGATATTAAATCTCATGACTCTAATCAATCGTGAAAAAAAGTTGGTAATTTGGCATTCAATTATGTCCTTAAGTATGTTTGGATTTGCCAGTATAGCCTATTGGTGCCTAACCGGAGGCTTTCAGTTTAATTATTTATCAGAAGACATCCCATTAAGAACATGGCACTGGTTATTAATCGGAGTGTTGATCTGTATAATTGGGATTGGGATATTTGTGTATTTTGAAAATAACTTGAAAAAGAAGCGCCCAGGATTATTTGAAGATATCACTGAGGAAGATTTTGAGTCAAACTGGTGGAAGTTTTTTTTAGGGACTATATCCCTGACGGTATTATGTTATGTTTTAAATGCCTTATTCTTGGCCTATACTGAACTATATAGTTCAGTATTAAGTCAGTGGTTGGGCTCAGCAGTTTTTGTGGGATTACATTATTTTATCGGTAGTCTGATATCTTCTTTACCAGAAGCGAATGTGGCAATAAAAAACTATGAACGTCTAACTTCACCGGATCTAAATACAGCCCTAGCATCAGCAAGTCAATCAAATATGACTAATCTTGCCCTGGGATGCTTGGGCTGTATTATCGCAACTATCTTGTTACTGACTGGACTAAGCTATAAGTTGTAAATCAAAAATGAAGAATTCAGAATGAAGAATTCAGAATGCAGAATTCAGAATGCAGAATGCATTCAAAGAACAGTCTTGAGCCTTGAGCCTTAAAGCTTTAGCCTTGAGCTGCTTGTGGCTTTAGATAAGCGATCGCATGATGAGGGATCATGATGGTCTGCTGATCTTGAGTGATCAGACACAGGCAGTTTTGATCTTGCCAGCACAACTTCCCCCTGAAGGAATCCCCGGTAAGAAGTTTTAGCTCTAGGAGTTGTTGGTCTTTGATATAGCCTTGAATTTGACTAATACTGGGCAAGCCGGTATCGAATTGGGCCATAATCACAAAAAATCGTGGAATGCGTGGGAACCCTACCAATCATAACCAATCATACTTGGCCAGGAGGGTTTTTGGCGTTTTGGGCAGCATAATCAGAAAAAGTATTTTAATCAGTCGGTAGCTAAATCGAGGAAAATTCGCGAAACTTAAACAAAAGGCTGCAAAAGAATTACCATAGCACCAGAGCCGATTAATAGGGAGTTTACTATGGAGTTTACAAAGTACCATGGACTTGGGAATGACTTTATTCTGATTGATAATCGGGATGACCTGGAACCCAGAATAACCTCAGAGCAAGCACTGCAGCTATGCGATCGCAATTTTGGAATCGGTGCAGATGGTGTTATTTTTGCCCTGCCAGGACAAGACGGTACTGACTATACGATGCGGATTTTCAACTCTGATGGTTCTGAACCAGAGATGTGTGGTAATGGGATTCGCTGTTTAGGAAAGTTTCTGGCTGATTTAGAGGGGGATAATCACAAAACCCACTATCGGATCCATACCCTGGCTGGGGTGATCATTCCTGAACTCAAGGGCGATGGTAAAGTCAGGGTGGATATGGGGATGCCCCAGCTTAGTGCAGCTCAAATTCCCACTGTTTTGGCAGAGGCTGACCAAAAGGTGATCAATACCCCCATGGAAATAGCAGACAAATTATGGGAGGTTACCTGTGTCAGTATGGGGAATCCTCACTGTATTACCTTTGTGGAGGATGCCGATGCCATACCTCTGGAAACCATTGGTCCACTGTTTGAGCATCACTCAGTTTTCCCCCAACGAACCAATACAGAATTTATCCAAGTGGTGCGTCCCGATTATCTCAAGATGCGGGTTTGGGAGCGGGGTGCTGGGGCAACTCTCGCCTGTGGCACGGGGGCTTGTGCGTCTGTGGTGGCTGGTGTGTTAACTGAGAAAAGCGATCGCATTTGTACCGTGGAGCTTCCTGGTGGTTGTCTCGACATTGAATGGTCCGAAACCGATCAGCGAGTTTACATGACTGGGCCAGCTGAGCAAGTTTTCACGGGTAAACTATCACAAATCTGGGGATAAGCCCAGATTTGTTGGCTTGAGATCAATCTTCCTTGGAAAATCCGGCTTTAAACTGCTTGACTACTTGATCGAGACCCACGGAATGGGAGGCTTTAAACAATAGACGATCCCCAGGTTGGACAAACCCCAGTAGATGTTCCACTAGAGGATTAGAGTCACAGAAACACTCAACTGGCACCGAAGTAACACCGGTTGCGATCGCTTCCGCTTCTGGCTCACTTTCATCCACCAAAATCCGCAAGCCATCTAGATTGAGTTGCTCAACCTTTTGACCCACTTGCTGATGAAGTTCACCGGATTTGGTTCCCAATTCCTTCATCGCCCCAAGTACTGCTATATGGCGTTTGCCAGGAGTCTGAGCCAGCATTTCTAGGGCAGCTACCATAGATTCAACTCCAGCATTGTAGGTTTCATCAAGAATCACTACATCGTTAGGTAACTCATAACGCTGGGATCGCCCTGCCGGTAGCTCAACCTCTAAACCATTCCTGAGGGTTTCCCAATCCACCCCCAATAATTTCCCAATGGCTAGGGCCCCTACATAGTTCAGGGCATTGTGGCGACCTGGGAGGGGGATAGGAAACTCCATGCCCTCTACTTTCAGGATTTCCGGTGCAATCAACTCTCCTTGGACATCACCACCCTCTAAACCATAGGTTATGGTTTGCCCTTGCCAAACCTCAGCTGCGGTATCAATTAGGCGTTGATTGTCGTGATTGAGAACCGCTACACCCTTGTTGGACATATGTGCTAATAACTCACACTTGGCTTTTGCGATCGCTTCAGTAGAACCCAACAGACCAATATGAGCTGTACCCACATTAGTAATCACCCCCGCCGTGGGGTTGGCTATCTCGGTCAATTCAGCAATCTGTCCTGAACCACGCATTGCCATCTCGATTACAGCATAGTCATGGTCTGGTGCCAACTCCAGCAAGGTTTTGGGTACACCAATTTCATTGTTGTAATTGGCCTGGGTTTTGAGTACAGTTCCTTTAGTAGACAAAACTGCTGCGATTAGCTCCTTAGTGGTAGTTTTGCCTACAGAACCAGTGACAGCAATCACCGGAATCTCAAACTGGTCACGCCACCACCGAGCAATTTGCTGGTAGGCTTTGAGAGTATTTTCTACCTGAATCAGCGGCAAACCTTCGAGTTGGGTAACTTTAGTCGCCTCAGCAATGACCGTTAATGCCCCCTTCTCTACAGCCAGAGCTGCATAATCATGACCATCAAACTTTTCACCCCGCAGCGCTAAAAATAGTTGACCCGGCTCAAGGTGACGGGTATCAGTGGTAATGCCAGTGAATGACTTTTCCAGGATTTTTTCTGGAATGTCTACGGTCTTGGCGGCGAGAATGTCAACTAATTTTCCTACAAGAAGCCGACACACCATAAATTTCTTGTTCCCCCAGTGTCCTAATTGTGCTGTTTTCTCTAAACGCTCTATTTTCCTGGTCAGCCAATAACTTTCACATGGTTTTTACTTAATTTTCACAATTTCCACTCATTGGCACAATTAGGTAAAGAGTAAATGAAGATATACTAATACTAGAAGAGGTCACCTAAAGTTTAGGTGATCATTAGAATATATCTACCACCGTAGATATATTGTGATACACCGAACTCTCTTTGTGTTAGCTAAGCCGCTCAAAGTTGAATTTTCATCTTCTGAAGCCAACCACCATTGATGAGCCCTAGCTTTAGCACCTAGGAGAGCTACCTAAAGTGACCACCTGGAGAGACTCTAAAGAAGATGAAGATATACTAATACTAGAAGAGGTCACCTAAAGTTTAGGTGATCATTAGAATATATCTACCACCGTAGATATATTGTGATACACCGAACTCTCTTTGTGTTAGCTAAGCCACTCAAAGTTGAATTTTCATCTTCTCAAGCCAACCACCATTGATGAGCCCTAGCTTTAGCACCTAGGAGAGCTACCTAAAGTGACCACCTGGAGAGACTCTAAAGAATCGGAAATTCGACATATTAGCTTGCCAGAGCAGCAAGTCTACAATCACTTACTCCAGTGGGTAAGGGTAGAATCACCAAAGCAATCAATTGAACGCTTCCAAAGGCTCTTCCTGGATGGAGTGGGATACGAAGATTTTGAAATCTGGTTGGCCTTGGAAAAGATAGTAATGGATAAGCGGGCTCCGACAGAGTTCCGATTTGTGGTCAATCGCTGCTGCCATATTCTGATCAATCACTGGCATCTGAAACCAAACACCAGAAGAGCAGTCCAAGAATTGGTAGCTCTGTTTGATCATGTGCCGTCTCCTTTGAGGGTTCACTCTCGGGCTCCTAGACGCCTGCGGCAACTAATGCAGATGTTCAAAAGAACAGAGCAATATCTAACCTTGCAACGTCTGTCTATAGTAATGAATGATACACCTCAATACTCTAATGGTTCTAAGCCAGTGGCAAACTTGATTCAGCGGTACCCCTACTTATATGAACATTGCTTACTCAGTGAAGACAGCTCTCAGGAATATCAGCAAACTGTCCGGCAAGTTCAAGCTATGGTTCAACGGCGCTTTGATTGTGATTTATCTAAGTACGTAACCTATCAGGTGCGATGCGCCAATCTCAGGCGAAATCGGGCTATCACGAGTCCAAGACGAATTATTCAACCAGTGTCAAATCCCACATTGCTGACCGAACGAGAGTTGGCGAGTGCTCTCAAGCAGTTTTTTGGCAAAGTGCAAGGGTCTTACACTTACCAAGATGTTGCTCGTAGCTTCCATACCCACAGTCAGCACACAGCCTGTTTCAAAGACTTCAAGGAAGATTTATATGAATATTTGATTGCCTCGATTGACCCAGCCTATGGGAAGCAACAGTTTAACAAGCGATTGTATACTCATTTGCAAAACACCTTGCCTGAATGGGATTACCAAACGCCCAATGAATTTATGGTGGTGCGCACCTGTACTCAATTGTTAAACTTTTTGGTGGTGGAAAGCCCTAAACGCCCCAATCACTATACATTTGTTGATTTGATTACCAATCTAGGAACCACCATTACCACTGGACTATTGATCAAGATAGTATTGATCTGCCGTAAAGTCAAGCCCTATTTAGAAAAGCGATTTTCGATTTTGTTTAACCACTACGAGTCCGAAACCAGAAACAGCGTACCCTGGTTAGTCCCGTCTCTGGAAAACTTGAATATTGCCTTGAGTGTACACTTTGGCTCAGCTGATATCTCCTGCCTTAATCAGATTATGTGAGTTATTGCGTAGCGCTATAACTAGAGCTTGTAACTATAGCGTTTATCATACCTATGAGGTACACAGGATTTTTTTCCACTTCCGACTTCCCTACTCCCTACTCCCTACTCCCTACTCCCTACTCCCTGTTCCCTTTGCTATAGTTGCTAGATTCCGATTATTGTAGAGACTCATTGCTTTTTCCACACCTTGCTTAAGAGACAGTTCAACCGCCTCAACTGCTAGTTGGACTACCTCAGACATTAACTGGGCTTCCTGGGGTGAAAATTTTCCTAGGACGTGGGAGATCGTGTCTGGCTTCTGACTGGATTTGCCGATGCCAATCCGCAGGCGAGGGAAGTTTTGCGTACCGAGATGGGCAATTGCGGATTTCATGCCATTGTGTCCTCCCGCTGAACCGGAAAGGCGTAGACGCAAACGCCCTACTGGTAAGTCCATATCATCATAAATGATCAGGACTGACTCAGGTTTTAGCTTGTACCAATCAGTCACCGCCCGAATTGCTTGTCCAGAGCGATTCATGTATGTAAGAGGCTTAAGCAAGCTGAGCTTATTTCCTTTTAGTCCAATTCCTTGACCAAACCATCCCTGAAAGCGGCGATGTTCGTTTCCTACAATCTGTAATCGACGTGCGATCGCATCGACCACTTCAAAACCGATATTGTGCCGGGTGTTATCGTACTTGGGTTCGGGATTACCTAAACCCACAATCAGTTTAGGAATTATACTCTGTCCGGTTGTTTCGATAGTGCTCATACTCAAAAATCGTTTTGGTCATGGGTAATGGGTAATGGGTAACCCATTACCTACGGTTTATGATCTAGATGTTTCCGGACATCATAACAAGGGAGTGGGGAATAGGGGGAAGCTGTGCAGGCATGGGTGCGGAACTTGACACGTCATACTTTACATGTTATATGTCACACGTTATATTTAACACGTTATACTTTTCCCCATCCCGGATTAACTACGCAGGATATTGAAATAACGATTCCAGATAGACACGAGCACAAGCCCGATAACTCTGGGATGTTTCTGGGGTCTTACCAATACCATTTTGGAGCAAAAACAGAGAAAGTGCTGCTGCGAAGACCCGGTCTTGGTCCCAGCTAGGATGGGTTTCTAGGTAGCGCTTGAGAGACTCGTGCAGGTCTTCGGGGATTTCTGCCAGGATACTTACAGTTGCGTTCATATTCACCTCTTCATATAAAGGTATTTTTGGAAAAAGCCACCTGATTTCAAGAACTTCAGATAACTGCCTTGGCCAAAAGAAAGCCAAGACAAGCTAGCACCGAAGCACTGAATTTTGATGCCACCCTTGCTTTAGTTCAGAACTATCCCCAAATAGGGTAGGGTAGTCCGTGCTAACCCCTGCTAGTGGGCGTAGGTTAGCTTAGAGCAAATTTTTTTATAGGTTGGTCGCACCATTTTCATCTGAAATGGGGTGGGTTTGTCAATGCTGCGAAATATTACAACTCTTGTTTAAATTCCGAAAGGTATACGAACTAATCAGGGTTTGAGGCGCTTTTTGGTTACATAACTTTACATAAACTGCGGTCTTAACTGCTGCGGAATACTAAGTCGGGAAAATCCCCAGTAAAACTGGAATACCTAATGCCACCGTTGAGGCTTGTGGAAAACTATGGGAAAACTGTGGAAAAGGTTGAAGCTCTGTGTGGAAACAGTGGGGAATCTGTGGGGGAAAGTTGGGACAAACGATAAGAATTCTTACAGTTTCGCGCTTCGGTGGAAAACTGGTGACAACAGATGGGGCAACTGTGGATTGTGACCCCTGATATATTAGTTAACTAAAACTAGTTAACTAAATTTAGCTAACTATTTAATTGACTCCTTAAGGAAGAAAGAGCAATGAAAAAAAATATAACCACTGACTAATTGCTTATAACATAATTATGTGGTATGTTCGGGTATATTGTCGCTACGCCACCTTAGAACCTCTTCACGAATTTGTTGTATGTCTTGATCAGAGATTCTGTCGATGTGAGACAAGACTAAACTCATGCGGCCTTGAGCCTTGAGTTGGTCACGGTGGCGGCAGAGAAAATCCCAGTACAAAAAATTAAAGGGACAGGCTCCCTCCCCAGTACGTTTCCGAGGATTGTAAGCACAACTGCTGCAGTAGTCGCTCATTTTATTGATGTAATTAGCTGATGCAGCGTAAGGTTTGGATGCTAGAATGCCGCCATCGGCAAATTGACCCATGCCAATGACATTGGTTTGCATCACCCAATCATAGGCATCAATAAAGGCTCCATGAAACCATTCTTCTATTGATTGAGGGGAAACTCCAACAATTAGAGCAAAATTGCTCAACACCATCAGTCGCTGAATGTGATGGGCGTAACCGGTTCGTTCAACCTGACTCAAAATTTGGAGTAAACAGTTCATGTCTGTTTTCTCGGCATGCCAGTAAAAGTCAGGTAGGGGCTGGGTGTGGTTGAACCAATTGCTTTGGGAGTAGTCAGGGTTCATATAGATATAAATGCCGTGCATATATTCCCGCCAACCCAGGACTTGACGAATAAATCCTTCTGTGGTGCTTAAGTCGAGTTGGTTTTGGTGATAAGCGTTCTCTACTGCTTTAATTACTTCTTCAGGTTGGAGTAAGCCGATATTGAGGTAAGGGGAAATTAGGGAGTGCCACATGGTATCTTCGTTGGTGACCATGGCATCTTGATAGGGACCAAAATTGGGTAGGCGATGGTGAATGAAAAAGTCTAATACTTGAAGAGCTTGATGGCGATTGACCGCCCAACGGAATGGTTCGGTTTTTCCGTAGGTGGGAAAGTTTTGAGCATTAACGGAGTTGATCACGTCTTGGGTGATTGGGTCGGGTTCAAACCAAAGGGCGTCTGGTGGATTTAGATTACGTTTTGGGGGTTTACGATTTTGTTTATCGAAATTCCATTTCCCACCAATTGGCTTATTTCCTGCCATCAAACTATTAAATCGCTTGCGCCCCACCCGATAGAAGTTTTCCATAATCAGACGTTTTTGAGATTTCGCCCAGGTTTTAAAATCAGACTCGCTCCACAGAAAATGATTGTTGGGAATAAAGGTAATTTGGCAATTTAGTTTTAGGTTGCCAATCATTTGGGCAAAGGGTCGGTCATTGGGCGTCATTACCCGTAGTTCGGTAATAGTATTTTTGGTGACCCAGGCTTGGAGAGGCGTTTCAAAGTCGTCTGCTGTTTTATAGCTGACTGGCCAATCTTGGGTGCGTAATTCCTCAGCAAAGTGCCGCATGGCTGACCAAATGAATACCAGTTTTTGGCGGTGGTAACGTCTTTGTTGGACGTAGCTTAGGGATTCAATCAGAATTACTGGCGTATTTTGATGGTTTTTTTGACAACTGTTTAGGGCTGATTGTTCATTCCAAAGTTGATCCCCTAGTACCCAAATCCCGATAGTCATTATGGCTGATGCTTTTTACTGTATTGATATCATACAATAACTTCAGGGATTTTTGTGTTGAGTTTTAGGAATTAGGGAATAGGGAGTAGGGATTAGGGAGTAGGGAGTAGGGAATAGGGAACAGGGAACAGGGAACAGGGAACATAAAAAAAAGGATTAATTATATTAATAATTAACTATTATTAAAGTATATTTATGTGGACATTTATCAGATATTAATAAAATTTACAGGCTCTAATTTTAGAGCCTAATTTAGCATAAATAATAATTGTTTTTTATAGGTTTTTTTAAAATTAATCAAATAATAGTTATAGCAATTATGTTTCCCATGAGGTAAAGGGCTCCCCCTAAATACCCCTTAAAAAGGGGGACTTTGAGGTTGTTCACTGTACCTCATACATGCAATAAACGCTATATATAGAGCAGCTATAAATTGGTTTATAACTACTCTATATAACTATTGTTTAGTTTTTGTAACCTAATGAGGTACACAGTTTTTTTCCCTATTCCCTGTTCCCTATTCCCTACTCCCTACTCCCTACTCCCTAATCCCTACTCCCTACTCCCTCACATCCAGAACGAAAGTACCTCACCAAATTACAAACCGCTATAAAAACTGCTAAATACTACATATCTCAAGGCGAGAGAAGAGAGATACGCCACCCATAAAAAAGGCGAAGTATGCCCAACCGGAAAAGAATCCGACATAGCTGACTGGTAGATGCCCCTGGGGAGCATTGAGGGTGAAGGGCAGGTCAACGTAATCTAGCCACTTTTCGTTGGTGTGCCATCCGAGTTTATCGCCAAAGCGACAGTAAGTTTCATAGTCATAATCGGCACCAGGAGTTACCTGCACACTCTCGGTGACGATGCTCTGCCAGATTCGCTTCTGTACACTAAAGCCAAAGCGCCCATTGCTGTATTTTACCCAGAGGGTGTTGAGAGTATAGAGGTCTTTACAAGGAAACTTGTTGATATCTGGGATGTCAAGCCAGCCTTCTTCTTCTCGTCCTGCTGCTTTGAGCATAAGAGCGAGAGTTTCTTGATCTGCCTCTTGCCACTTTCTATGGATTAGTAAATCCTGTAATGGGCGGTAATCTACTCCTACATCAGAACTAAGGTCATCAACTTCACTCAAAGAGATGAAATAATCGTCTTCAGTCAAGGGCTGTAACCATTCCTGCACTGACTGAGGACGGTCTTTTGGCTCTAAGGCCATGGCTTGGAGAATTACTTGATTTAAGCGATCGCTAATACTAGGAAGCAGTTGGTTTGGTGGCACCAGGTCTTCACCGTCATACTTGCGGTAAATTGACTCGGTAGGATTTAGCCCAGTTACGGCATGGTAAAGTGAAGCGGCTAGAGAGTAGACATCCACCGTGGCGTGACGACTGCCTTGGTAGTATAGCTCGTAGGGTCGAAATGGTTTATTGTCAATATGGCTGGACACATTACTATCTCGGAGTATATCCCCAGGAATGCCAAAGTCAATCAACACGGCTTTGCCACTGTTACTGACCACGATATTATGAGGGCTGATATCTAAATGCACTAGCCCTACTCCATGGATTAGATTCAAGGCTGACCCAATTTGAGTGATGTAGGCTACTGCATCAGTTTCAGGTAATGGTCCTGTGCGTTGTACCAACTTCCATAAACTTTCCCCCGACACAAAATCCATCACGAGGCAGTAGGTATCTCCTTCTTGAAACAAGTCTCTGACCGGCACCAGGGATTCAAGGTCAGCAGACAGTTGAGCCAGCAGTTGTCCTTGCTTGATAAATTCTTCGCCATAGTTGGGGTAGTCTGGAGCCAATCTCAGGCTTTCGTGTGGTGTTTTAATTACAACATCTTGATTAAGTAACTGATGGACTGCTTTGTAGGTAATTCCAAAAGCTCCACGTCCAAGAATTTTCTCGATCTTGTATTTACCACCATGTAACAGCTGTTGCTCTGACCAGACCATATAGATTAGTTGTTATTTATTTATAAGTCGTGTTTAGGTTTAGTAGATTTACCCTGGCTCCTAGGGAGATTATCAACTATTTTAATACACCCTAAATTCAAATACTATTGATAATACAATTACTGCTATAGCATTATTGAGTAAGTATTCAGCGAACAGCGATTAGCGCTACGCGCACGCTACTTGAGGTGCTATCAGCTTTTGAATAAAACAGGTAACCATTGGTTTAATCTGAGTTACGTTAGCTGAAGGCTGTTCGCGTAGCGTTAGCTAAAAGCTCACGGCTGAATGCTGACGGCTGAAGGCTTACATTATTTACATGCTATTAAATCTGATAATTAATTTTTTGAGGATTAATTTTCAGTACTCATATACTTTAGTATAATTTCTTCAGGTTTGCCATTTGCTACGCCATCAGGTGTTAGTCGTTAATTACTCTGTTAAGAGAAAAAAACCAGATATAGGAAGTAGGGAGTAGGGAGTAGGGAGTAGGGAGTAGGGAGTAGGGAACAGGCAAGAGGCAAGAGGCAAGAGGCAATAGGCAAGAGGCAAGAGGCAATAGGCAATAGGCAATAGGCAATAGGCAATAGGCAATAGGCAATAGGTAAGAGGCAAGAGGCAAGAGGCAATAGGCAATAGGCAATAGGCAATAGGCAAGAGGGAAAAAATCCTGTGTACCTGATTAGGGTAGAAAGCGCTATACCGCACCTGTAGAATGGGCATCTTGGTGGAACTGGCATCTTGGTGGAACTGGCATCTTGGTGGAACTGGCATCTTGGTGGAACTGGCATCTTGGTGGAACTGGCATCTTGCCAGTTATCAATATTTTCGAGCGGGCAGGATGCCCACTCTACTCCTATTAATTAGTTAATTCAGGAACGCCAAAGCTACTGACAAATGTGTTCGCGTAGCTTAACCTACGGTCAATCGCGTTTAGCTCAAGTCCGCAGAATTTTCCCCATTTACCGCTTTTCCCAACTCCCGATTGCCGACTCCCGACTCCCGACTCCCGACTCCCGACTCCCGATTCCCGAATCCCGACTCCCGATTCCCGAGCTATCTGTCTAGCCCTTCGCCAGTAAGATAGGATTATCCAGAGTAAAGATAATGACTTACATTAGCTATGGCGGAAGAAACCCAACCCTTGCCTAACCCTGAGGAAGCCAATACTCCTTCTGATACATCAGCAGAGAAACCGCAGGCTAAGGCCCCTGCGGCCAAAAAGCCTGCGGCTAAATCAGAAGACAAACCAGCGGCTAAGGCCCCTGCTGCTAAAAAGCCTGCTGCTACAGAGGCAAAAGCTAAAAAAGAAAAACCACCAGCAATTGAAAAGAAACCCTTTACTGAATTTGTGGAACAACATTATGTGCCAGCCCTTAAGACTGCTTTTGCCAAACAAGGTATTGATGATGTAGATGTGACGTTTGCTAAACAGAAAATCCCGATTCCGAGTTTGAGTCAAATGGATGACTGTTGGCAAGTAATGGGTAGTTGGCAAAATGGGCAACGTAAATTTAACGTTTATTTCCTAGACGAAGATATTAAAAAACAAAAGGCTTTCTCTGCGTCGGCTAATGGTGTTAACCCTAGTACGATCGAGTCTTTTATGATTGATGAACGGAAAGTGACTCTTGATCTAATGGTTCATTACACTATACAACGGCTAAATGCTCAGAAGTGGCTAATGTGGAATTAGTAAGTCTTGGCTAATGTTTAGGTAGATTTTAAGCTATCAGCTATCAACTATCAGCTATCAGCTATCAGCTGTTCCGGGTAGCGTGGCCAACGGCCAAGGGCTTTTTCCCAGACTTTCAAGTCTGTAAAATATCAAACTATTAAATTCGGCTTTGCTTAACAATGGAATGATTTGAAGAGTTTTGTGGAACGGGCATCTTGCCCGTTACAATTCCCGGGCAGGCAGGATGCCAACCCCACTCATATTCATTCCTTGATTCAGCAATGCCATTTTTTAGTAGTGCTGACTTAAGTGATGCCAACCTCAAGAGTGCTGACCTCACTAATGCCCAGCTCAGTCGTGCTATTGTGGACAATACCCAATTCGGAGATAACTCAGGAATTGATGAATCCATGAAGGGTGACTTAATTAAACGAGGCGCAATGTTTGAGGATGTGCCAGGGGATAGCTAGGAAAGTCTTACCCCTAGCCAAAGATAGGAATTCCCGCAAACAAATGCGATCAAAGGAAAGAATGCGATAGCATCAACCAAAAAACGCGATCGCTTAAAGCAAATAATGCGATCGCATTTTTTTTGTTTATGCGATCGCTTAAACCAGAAAATGGGCATTGCTAAATCTTGGGATCAATATCAGTGGGGTGGGCATCCTGCCTGCCTGGGAATATTGATCACCGGCAAGATGCCGGTTCCACGGTGAAATATTGATCACCGGCAAGATGCCGGTTCCACCAAGATGCCGGTTCCACAAAACTCTTCAAATCATTCCATTATTAAGCAATGCCAACGAATTAGTGTAGAGCGATCGCATAATCCAGCTATAGCAGTTCTCAATTAGGTGAGGTACACAAGTTGTGGATTTTAGGGAACAGGGAAAAAATCCTGTTCCCTATACTAGCGCTATCATTTTATTTACCTTTAGATTTAGGAAGTGACAGTCCCAGATAGCCTCCAAGTCCTATTTTTGCCATATCCATAAACGTGGGGCGGTATTGTTCATCAATTACCGCTAGGGTAAGTGACCCCCCAAGTAATATGGATATAATAGCAGCTTGAACCATTTCTTTGATTGTCAGAGTTTTGTGAGCCATAGGTTTTTTCGGTAATTGTTACGCTTGACTGCTACTTTTAATGGTTACCGACAAAACCCCAAACCTTGACTGGACAATGGATTAGTTGCTAATATGTTTTGGGTTTTGTTTGATTGTTTTGTGACTGAGCTGTGATTGCGCTAAAGGTTATGGCGCTGACTGCAGGGAATAGGGAACTTTGGCTCAGGGAATTATTTAGTTTAGTCATTTAGGGCTGCATCGCTTACTATCTTGAATTTTTAAACACTATTCAAGCTATTACTATAGTTATAAAAAATTCGCCAGACTATGAAAGAAGCTAGCCAAGTAAAAAAAAAACTAACTATTACTGCCTCGTCAAAAGGTATAGAGAAAGCTGAAAAAGCTTTAATCAGGCTAGGATTTGAGTCTAAAAGTAACTTAGCAAAATCACAACTTATAGGTCGCAGTACAGTAACAAAGTTTTTTCAATCTAAACCAATTCAGCTGGATTCCTTTAAACGGATATGCCAGGCTCTGAAACTAGACTGGAGAGAAATTGCGGGAATAGCAGAGGAAAACCAATCCGAACCCCTAACCATAAATGATGGTAGTAGCTCAGAGCTGGTGGAGGGGGTGGAGCAAGGGCAAGCACATAGGCGCAAAGTGACTGTAATCGATAAACAAAGTAAAATAATTAAAGCTTCTATTGTCTTAGAAGGGGATATAGATTCAGTTTAAAATTTAAAATTTATTCAATCTATTTTACGAGACTATTCAGGATACAGTATAAACATTATTGATATTAAACCAGGCAGCATCCGATTAATTATAGAGGGTTCTCCAGAGGATATCGAACGGCTTAGAGCTCGAATAGAATCAGGAGAAATCAACGAATTAAGCGGTTTTCCTGTTCAAGATATTGAAATTTTGAGGGAAAGGTCAGAGGATGATCAAAAATGGCGTCTAGTAGAAGAGATTGTTAGCCGTGGAGCTGTGGGTCGAGACTTAAACGGTGTTGACCTGAGTGATGCTGACCTCAGTTATGCCAACCTGATTGGTGCCGACCTCAGTGAAGCTGACCTCAGTAGTGCTGACTTGATTCGTGCTAATCTAAAGGATGACAACCTGATTTTTGCCGACCTGAGTGAAGCGGATCTCAGTGAAGCGGATCTCAGTGAAGCCTACCTGAGTGGTGCCTACCTCAGTAGTGCCAACCTAAGTAATGCCTACCTGAGGGGTACTTACCTGATTTATGCCGACCTCAGTGAAGCTGACCTCAGTAGTGCTGACCTTAGTGATGCCAAGCTTAGTCATGCTATCGTGAACAATGCCCGATTTGGAGATAACTCAGGAATTGATGAATCGATGAAACGTGACCTAATTGAACGAGGCGCAATTTTTGAGGATTTGCCAGGGGATAGCTCTGAAATTTTAACCCCTAGCAAAAGATAGGAATGACTGAAATTAGGGAGTGCTGATAATTTTTGGGAATCCCGTAAGCTTCAATCAAAAAATGCGATCAAAGGAAAGAATGCGATTGACCTATGGTCACGCTACGCGATCGCTTACAAATACTCAATACCCCCAACCATTTCTTCTAGAGTAGATAGCCTTTATAATAGTAAGGATGTAAACAATATTTTTTCCCTATTCCCTATTCCCTATTCCCTATTCCCTAAGCATTTAGCTATTAGCCAATAGCTGAATATTGACCTAAAAAAAAGGGGGAGTCGCAACGGTTCCCCCTTGACAATCCCGATTTTTAGGTCAAAACTATAAAGATGATAACGAAAAAGGTAATAACTTGATTGTTAAATAACTTTATTAAATAATTCTTTTAGTTAAGTTATGTAACAGCTTTCACCGTTCAGGTTTGCTTAAGCTTTCAGGTTTGCTTAAGGATTCAGGTTTAAGCTACGGCAGGGGCAAAATGTAATAAAACTTTAAATTACGTTGTAACTCTTAACCTAAACAGGCGTTTGAGATCACCAATACCCTGGTAAACTCAGAAAGCAATATATAGCAATATACTGTTTAAGCATTCAGCTATCAGCTGTCAGCTAATCAACGGGAGATAGTAAACAAGCATCGGGGGTGCTGCTACGGCTGGTTTAAAATCCCTGTTCGTTTTACTCATCAGACCCCGTACACTTAAAGCCCCTGATAGTACCTCAAGTAGTTTGCCCGTAGCCCATGAGCTGATAGCTGATAACTGACCGCTGAATGCTTAGTCATTGGTTTGGGCTTGGGTTGAGTGACCCGGATCTGTCCACACCAGGCCACCGAGAATGGTAAGCAACTATAACAAGCAAGCAAGAGCTTAAGATGGTAGATTCCCTTAAAAAACCTGATTTTGATGAAATCCGACCCGGTATAAAGGTACCGGCGAAGGACACGATCCTAACTCCCCGGTTCTACACTACTGACTTTGAAGCAATGGCGAAGATGGACCTCTCGCCTAATCAGGATGAACTGGAAGCCATCCTGGAAGAGTTTCGAGCTGATTACAATCGTCACCATTTTGTCCGGGATGAGGAGTTTAATCAATCCTGGGATCACATTGATGGGGAAAAACGCCGGTTATTTGTTGAATTTCTGGAACGTTCCTGTACAGCGGAATTCTCTGGTTTCTTGCTCTATAAGGAATTGGGACGGCGCTTAAAGCATAAAAATCCTGTGCTGGCAGAGTGCTTTACCCTGATGTCTCGTGATGAAGCACGTCATTCGGGATTCCTGAACAAGGCTATGTCAGATTTCAATCTACAGCTGGATTTGGGATTCCTGACTAAGAGCAAGAAGTACACCTTCTTTCAGCCGAAGTTTATTTTCTACGCTACCTATCTGTCTGAGAAGATTGGCTATTGGCGGTATATTACTATCTATCGCCATTTAGAAGCTCATCCTGAAGACCGGGTCTATCCAATTTTCCGCTTCTTTGAAAACTGGTGTCAGGATGAAAACCGTCATGGGGATTTCTTTGATGCGATCATGAGAGCTCAGCCGAATACGCTGAATGATTGGCAGGCTAAGCTTTGGTCGAGATTCTTCTTGCTGTCGGTGTTTGCCACTATGTATCTGAATGATGTTCAGCGGTATGGATTTTATGCCTCCATTGGTTTAGATGCTCGTGAATATGATAAGCATGTGATTGAGAAGACTAACGACACCTCAGGACGGGTCTTCCCAGTTATTCTGGATGTAGACCATCCGGAATTTTATGAGCGTCTGGAGATTTGTGTCCGGAATAATGATAAGCTAAGAGCGATCGCTAATTCAAATACGCCTAAGTTCTTGCAAATATTCCAGAAGTTGCCACTCTACATGTCTAATGCCTGGCAGCTCCTAAAATTGTACCTGATTAAGCCGATTGATATGACGGCTAAACATGGTTCTATGATCTAAAGTTTGCTCCGCTAACTGTTAGCTTCGTTTTTGTGGTGATTCTACATTAGGTAGGATCACTTTTTTTTGATTTACCCTGGGAGTCGGGAATCGGGAATCGGGAATCGGGAATCGGGAATCGGGTTGTAAGTGCTGTAAGTTTGGGGAGATAGGGAGATGGGGAGATAGGGAGATGGGGAGATGGGGAGATGGGGGAGATTTTTAGTAAGGGTAATTATAGCGTTTCTAATACTTAACCTGTTGTGCATTTAAATTGAATATTATTCCGTTATAAAACAAACCGTAAAACCCTCTCCCCCTACTCCCTATTCCCTATTCCCTATTCCCTACTCCCTACTCCCTACTCCCTATTCCCTACTCCCTTAGATCCGGAAATGATACAAGAATGACAGAAGTTTTATCGGTATAGGTGCGTCAGTTCTGTTAGTGTATTTTTTATTGTTGAGTGTTAAAAAATTTGGGACTTAAGTATCTAAAAACGGGATTACTGGGACTAACCTTTACCTTCACAGTTGCTTACCGAGCTGGGAGTCAAACGGTGCCAGTACCGGACTCGACTACAGGCAACCAAGAGGAAACCCAGGGGAATCCGCCTCAGCCTACTCCAGAGAAATTACCAGAGTCCCCCCAGTCTGATCCTCCTGGTAATTCAGCAGCCCAGGAGTTGGATTTAAGTCCAGAGATAATTGAAGGCAGTCCGGTGCTACAGCGTTGGCTAGAGGAGGTGCCGGATGTTTGGCAGGATATCCGCCATCAACCCAGTTTTCGCACTCGGTTGCGGTTGGGTTACTCCCAGTTTCCCTCTAATGGACAAGCCGCAGGGGTGAATGTGGGAGTGGAAGATGTGTTTATTGGTAATTCTGGCTTGACGGTGAGTGGAGATTATCAGGCTTCCTTTAATGGTGAGCGAGAAACCTTTGGGGTAGATTTGCGGTATTATGTACTGCCCTTAGGGAGTTATTTTAATGTTGCCCCGATGGTGGGTTATCGCAATTTGGAAACTGATGGTTACTCTACCGATGGGGTAAATGTGGGAGCGCGGTTGCTATTGGTTTTGTCTAGGACTGGTGCCGCTGATATTTCCTTCACTCAAAGTTTTGTTTCTATTGGCAGTAGTGATGAGGTGGGGATAAGCAAGCTTTCCTTTGGTTATGCCCTTACTCCCAATTTGCGGCTTGCTACGGATATTGAGAAACAGAATTCTATCGAAAATAAGGATAGTCGGGTGGGGATTGGGTTGGAATGGATGCCTTGAGATGTTGAGAGGGTTAGGAGTAGAGTGGGCATCCTGCCCGCGCGAAAATAAGGAGGAAACGGGCAAGATGCCCATTCCACGGAGCTCACAGGGGTAGGTTTTTTATATTTGGTTCGGGAATCGGGAATCGGGAATTGGGAGTCGGCAGTCGGGAGTCGGGAGTCGGGAGTCGGGAGTCGGGAGTCGGGAATCGGGAATCGGGAATCGGGAATCGGGAGTCGGGAATCGGGAATCGGAAGTCTAGAGCGTTCGCGTAGCGTGGCCATTCCCGTAGCGTGGCCGTAGGCCAATCACATTTATCGAGCCCATCAAGCTAAGCCATTTAGGGATTTGATCTCAGCCATTTCGCTATAGGATTTACCTATAACATATCCAAATTGATCATGAAACCCAATGCTAATTTGTCATAACACCAAACAATCCTCGGATCTCTTTCCTACTATTCCCGATTCCCGATTCCCGATTCCCGATTCCCGATTCCCGATTCCCGATTCCCGATTCCCGATTCCCGATTCCCTCTGTTTCCCCACACTAAAGTAAAACTCTACCGATGAAAACCAGTAATGTAGTTAAGTCTGAGCCTCCCTCCTCAGCAAAGCACCAAACACTTCCCAAGATTAATCTATTCACCATGTTCCGGCTTGGTCTATTCCAGATGGGATTAGGGATCTTGGCAGTGCTGACCCTAGGAGTGCTCAACCGAGTGATGATCGACGAGCTAGGTATTCCAGCCTCAATTACCGGGAGCCTTCTAGCCATTTCGCTGTTTATTGCCCCAGCCAGGGTATGGTTTGGTCAGCTCTCGGATACTAAACCCGTCTTTGGATATCACCGTACTGGTTACGTCTGGATGGGAAGCGGGTTATTTATGATTATCCTATCCTTAGCGGTACAAATCACCTGGCAATTGGGCAATCTCGTCGAAGGGGCTGGAAGTTGGACATGGTCAATTCCAGCCTATAGTTGGGTCGCTCTTGGGGCTCTAATTTTTGCTCTCTACGGTATGGCTGTGAGTATGAGTTCCACTACCTTTTTTACCTTATTAGTGGATATTTCTGATGAAGACAACCGTGGCAAATTAATCGGTATTATCTGGTCAATGATGACTGTAGGTATTGCCATTGGCGGCATCAGTAGCACAATTTTGCTGAAGGGATTAGATAATATTGATACATCCCTGGAAGTATTGCGGTCATCAATTACTGGGCTGTTTTTCTTCGTACCCTTAATGGTGTTCGGGCTAGCGGTATTAGCCACCTTTGGAATCGAGAAAAAATACTCGCGCTATTCTTCCCGTTCTATCCTAGCGAATCGCGAAGACCAGATTACCTTGGGCCAATCCCTAAAACTATTAACGGCTAGTCCCCAAACTGGCCTGTTTTTCACCTTTTTGGTGATCATGACCATCAGCCTATTTCTCCAGGAAGCAGTGCTAGAACCCTATGGGGGAGAGGTCTTTAATATGTCAATTCCTCAAACCTCTCTACTGAATAGCTACTGGGGGATTGGGATGTTGATGAGCTTGAGCGCAACTGGCTTTTTCCTAATTCCCAATTTAGGTAAGCGCAAAACCACTCAATTAGGCTGTCTAGCGGTATCTATCTGCTTTATCTTGATTATTATGTCAGGATTTACCAGAAATGCTCAGCTATTCCAGGGAACCTTACTCTTATTTGGTTTATCTACTGGTATCGCTACCACAGGGGCTCTGAGTTTGATGTTAGACCTAACCGCAGCAGAAGCGGCTGGCACCTTTGTGGGGGCGTGGGGATTAGCGCAAGCCATGGCACGAGGCATAGCAGTAGCCAGCGGTGGTGTGATCCTTGATATAGGTAGAGCCATTTTTTCTACCCCAGTCTTGGCTTATGGTGTCGTGTTTGCTCTCCAATCCGCAGGGATGATAGTGGCAATTTGGTTCCTGGGTAAAGTGAATTTTAAGGAATTCCAGGATAATGCTCAACATGCGATCGCTGCTGTGATGGAAGGGGATTTGGATGGTTGAAGGCAGAATGTTGAAGGTTGAAGGTTAGTAGGTTGAAGGTTATTAGGTCTATTGAATGCGATCGCTTTTAATAGCAGGCGTAGGGTGCGTTAGGGGTGGGCTGGCCATCATATTAAACCTCGTAGCAAGTGTTGGGAAAGCCCGCCCCGTAACGCACCAGAAGGTTATTCGCGTAGCGTGGCCAAAAGGCCAAGGTTATTAGGTCTGTTGAATGCGATCGCTTTTAATAGACCTGGCAGCGTTAGAAGTTTTATGCTGTTGTACTACCGCCAATTCTTATCACCTGTTGCTTGAGCTGAAGTTGGTGACTTGTAGAAGAGGTGTAGGATAGGTCAATAAAAAAAGTAAATTTTGCTGTGGCTACCGATATAGAGATGTAGGGTTACAGCAAAAGATACGATGAGTGATCAAAAAAAAGCAAATAGTAGCTTGGATTAGTAGCCTTGTCCCTTTATCTCCTCAAACGGAAGACCCCAGCACATCTTTAGGTGTTCCAAAACTTCTATCACCAGCAGATAAAAGTGTTTTCAATCACTACCCCCGGAGATGATATTAGTTAGAAATCAGAGAGTTTTGGTATTTCCCCGTTTGGGATAAGCCATTTAATGTGTTGCTTACCCACAGCGGAAACACTTTTTTTCTTGTCTTGGTTGCTACCTTTAGTCAACATATCTGGGTTGGCTCTCAGAAGCCCTGCTTGGAAAAACATCTCGTCTTCATTGATGCGTGTCAGGAGGCATATTTCCCCAATTGCTTCAGGAGGTATCATCCACGTTTTCCCAATTGTTGCTTTTGAATCAAATTCAATGTCAATCAAGTAGAAATCTAATTTGGTTCCTCTTTCCCATCTAAACTCATGGCGCAGATAAGCTTCTACTTTTATTCCGAAAATCGTTTTCTCCGCTTTCTCTACTTCTGCAAGTCGAGTGCGCCCCATTCGTTCACCATCAATAACGTAATCCATCGCATCTCGAATTACTTTGCCATAGCGGGATTCAAAGTTTTTGATAGTATTAAGGGTGCTGAAGAGCTTTTCGAGTTTGGCGTCCAAATTGTTTAACCTTGATAAAGCTCATACAAGTGTAACGTGTAGTGTAAATTTAGGGTTAGTCCTTCACGGATGCGATTGACCGTAGGTCACGCTACGCGAACGCTCTTACCTGAACCCAATATCTGAACAATAACTGGAGGCAAAGGTGACACAACAGTTAACTGCTATTGAAATTTGTGCGGGTGCTGGGGGAATGGCATTGGGCTTAGAACAGGCTGGCTTTAAGCACCTGGTCGTGTTTGATAATGACAAGTATGCCCATGCAACGCTTCTGAAGAATCGTTCTGGCTGGAACCCCCAATTGTGTGATGTCCGCACCTTAGACTGCTCTTCCTATGAAAATGTAGACCTTTTTGCAGCAGGGGTTCCGTGCCCTCCCTTCTCGATTGCGGGGCAGCAAAAGGGGGGGAATGATGAGCGTGATTTATTTCCGGATGCCCTACGGTTAATTCATCAGGTACAACCCAAAGCTGTACTGTTGGAAAATGTGCGAGGCTTTTCCAGTAAGAAGTTTGCTGACTACCGAACGGCATTAAATTCTGAGTTTCGGAAGATGGGTATGATCATGCAGTGGCGGGTACTGAATGCATCGGATTATAGTGTGCCCCAACTCCGTCCTCGGTTTATTTTGGTTGCCCTCAGAAAAGAGTATGTCCCTTTTTTTGAATGGCCTGAACCTATTCCTGAACCTCCAACTGTCGCTAACACGATTGGAGATTTGATGGGTTCTGACGGTTGGCCTGGGGCAGAGGCATGGATGAGTAAAGCACAAGCGATCGCTCCCACATTAGTTGGTGGCTCCAAGAAGCATGGCGGGGCTGACCTTGGCCCGACACGAGCCAAGAAAAAGTGGGCAGAACTAGGAGTCGATGGTAAAGGCATTGCCAATTCTCCGCCCAGTTCCGAAACCCCGATTGATGCATTGCCCCGATTAACCCTGCGCATGGCGGCTCGGCTACAAAACTTTCCCGATGACTGGGAATTTGTAGGAGGAAAAACTGCCCAGTATCGTCAAATTGGGAATGCACTTCCTCCAGCAGTCTCTCACCATGTTGGACGGTCTATTGTGTGTGCTCTCAACAAAGTGGAAGTCAGTGCTACCAAACCCAAGCAATTGGAACTTTTCAGTGTCGATGTGGCTTGAATTTAGGCGTTGCTGGCTTGGTCACAAGCAGACCGGAAAGGGGAATCTTAAGAGAAAATCCTTAGGCTGGTTTATGGCTAGCAAGGTTTTCGCTGGGATGCTGGCTGCTCCGGTTGAGGTGGAAGCCCAGATACTCAAAAGTGATTAATCGTAGGGTAGGCAGTGCGTAGTAAGGCGATGGCAAACAAATGAATCGGTGTTATCCACTGCCCACCTTAAATTTACTTTATGGTACTTCCGCTTTGGGAAGCTTAAGGGAGTTGATCACAGTACTTCCACTTGAGGCAGTTGGATTGGTGCACAACCATTATGCACGGCCACCAAAGTATTTTGAGGTATATTCCATTTTTTGTTGTTGTTGTTGTAGCACTCGATGACTACTTTAGATCCCTTAGCTATTTTTAGTGAGTCACCACGATAAAGCTTTTCACCTTTGGATATAGAAATAACGCTTTTATTGAAGCGTGTGATCTTACCATTTCCCTTAGCTTCCACCACAATTCCTATAGGTGATTGATAAGCCAAAAATTGAGGTAATTCATCAGCAAGAACTTGATTCGTAAAACTTTGTGCAATGATAATACAAACAATTGTCAAAGCAGTTACTATCTTTTTCATTGTGGTTACTCCATACTGAGTATGCTAATTTTTCATAAACTTGAGATGCTATTTAGCGTGACGCTCCTACACTTACCCGACAGGGAAGTGTAGGCTTCCAGCAGTTTTTAAGACTAGCAGAACTGTAAGCATTAAGCTAATGCACTACCTGCTGACTCCTGAGTGTTTATAGCTGATTTTCAAGTATCTATAGACTTATCCGACTAAGCACCAAAAATTATGCAGCAAACTTTCAATACCAGGTTGATATCCCACAGGACTTAGCCACCAATACCACTTCCTAAGGCACTAACTTTGAGCTTGCTCTCATTTTACGCCTCGTCGCCAGCATTGGGAAAGCCCGTCCGAAAATTGTAACGGGAAAGATGCCCGTTGCACCCAATGGTTCAAACAGTAAAAATGAGATGCACCCAATTCCAAGTTAAGAGTTTAGCATAACAAGTACCGAATAGCCTTCATTGTTTATTGGGCAACTGTTTATTTAACCCAGTGTCTAAGCGCTGTCTAGCTTGGTCAATCCATTTGTCTTCATCTATATTAAAACTGGAGGCATATAAAAAGCAATATCTCCAATTCTCCATAATTATTGCAGTGTTATTGTCACCTGCTTCTTCTAGTACCTGGGCTAGCAAACAGTAAGCTGGTGCCTTTGTATTATCTAAATTAATAGCCTCCTCTAGACGTTTTTTTGCCTCAGCATAGCGATTTTGTTTTAGCCTAGCCCACCCCAGATTTTTCAGCAAATAGTATCTCACTTCATCATTCTCATTTAGGATTAGACCTGTTAGTAACAAAGAACTAGCTTGATAATATTTTTTGTCGATGATATACCTTCTACCTAAGTTATTATAAGCACGATCAATGTCATCTTGGACAGCAATTTTATATTCAGCGAGAGCTTTTTCATGGTCTTGTAATTTCTCATAAACTCTTCCTAATTCATAATGAGGTTCGATGTAGTCAGGATTAAGGGTGAGTGCTTGTTTATAGCTTGATATGGCGGCAGCATATTGCGGAGGATTCTTGCTAGTGTATCGATCACCAAGATTTTTATAAAAAACAGCAATCTGAGGTAAAGACAAACGAAAGGTAATAGAAATTAGGAAAAGACTGAAGGCAATGCCACAACTTACTTCTTCCCAAAAATATTGAGGAATATTCAAACGGGTAAGAGCACGTTTGATTGACTCCTGTCCAGGTTTGGTTAGAGCACTTCTACCAGCCAATAGTGTTAAGACGCTCTGAGTAGCACTAAAAAAAGCCCCTAAGGTATCTGGTCCACCACTCAGAAAGCGTGAGGAAATATCTACGGTTAAGCTCAAGGACGATGTTAGAAATACAACTGTCAGTATTTTCCATAGCCAGTCAAGATAATCCCATCGATGCTTTGGAGGTTTGAAGAACCACCACCAAGCGTCTACTTTAGGGTTCAAAATAGAATGCCATTCAGTTAGATCGACTACTGTGGTAATCTTATTAGTCTCTTGCTTTAATCGGTTATCTAGATCGTTAACCTTAATCAAGCTTCCTGTAGGAATCTGTGATTGATTGGTTAATTCTGCTTGAACTGTATCACGAGCAGTCAAAACTTCTAGAACTATTTCTTTTGATGGCGAGCGGGAGGATCCCACTTTGGAAGAAACATACCGCATTAAGCTGTATGATTGTGATTCTACCGCCCACATAAAAAGATATATTTGCCAAAATGGGATGCTCCCTGACGAGCTAGTATCTTCAAGTTTAGTAAGTGCATGAGTATAACGTTGAATAGCAGACTCTAACTCTGATATAGCAGAGTTAGTCTTAGGAGTTTCTCCTGGCATAAGCTGACTTGACATTTGATTGCCTCAGATTACAACAACCTTTTCTAAAATTAAGCCATTGTCTGAGTGATGGGAATGTTTTCAGCACAGTCAGGTATAAGCGCGATCGCATCAACAATGACATCAGTCTCTGATCTACCAGTTTGCTCAACCTAGTAGCTATTGAGTTATGGAAAAGGGTTGGAGGAATCCTAATGGCGATTTGAGGTTTAGTAATAGCATCAATCTAAAGTAGCTTTAAAATACCACTTGTATGACTAAGTGTTGCTATTGCTGTATTAATTCTTAACATTAGGGCAAATCTGCTCTGGAGGTATTTCTGCTCACCGACATCAGCTAGTGCTTTACAGAAAGCCCAGCAACGGTTGCGAAACCTTAGGCCAGAAGACATTTCCCAATCCTATCACGACCAGATAAAGCAACAAAAAGCTAGAGGGGCGCTTGTCGCCCCTCTAGCAGGATGGGTAGTGCGTAGTAAGGCTGTTGCCAGCAAATAAATCGGTGAGATGGACTGCCCACCCTAGATATTAAGGTTCTTCAGTACCTGCTATGCTAAATTTTCAGTTCAGAAACTCATAAAGGTTACTCTACAAGGGTTATGAGGCTCTTTAACTAACAAAATGTTCTGAATACGGCCTCTTTCTTCTGCTCCGTTCGCGTAGCGTGGCCTACGGCCTCAGTCCCTGCTCCCTTTGGCACAGTGTTTATTTAGCATAACAAGTACGGAAGAGCCGATATTAATAAGCAGGTGCATAAAATTAATTACACATTTTCTAAAACTCAAACCCTTGCAATATATGGGTTACATAGATTGATAGTAGGCAATTAATTTTGTTTAGGTGCTTAACTATTTTTTTTTATTATGTAATTTTTATCATCAAAAAAAATCCGGAATAAATAGATATATACAGAATGAATTATATAAATTAAATTATTTTTATTTTTAATTTGATGAAAAATATAATGTTTAGCCAAATAAAAGTATTACTAATAATAGAGCAATGTAATCCTGAGTGGCCGTCTGTACCTTTATTAGCTTACAAATACTTTGAAAAAATTAGCCAAATTGTTGATGTAACTCTTGTTACCCACGAACGAAATAAAGAAGCTCTTGAAAATTCAAGGGAAAATACTCATAAAATAGTTTATTTTAGCGAGAGTAAATTCAGCAAATTGTATTATAGCTTTTTGGAAAAAATTACTACAATAAGGGGTAGAATAAATTGGCCTTTATTACATACATTAAGCTACCCTATTTACGAAGAATTTAATCACCTGGTTTATAAAAAATTCCGAAGACAAATACTGAATGGAGATTATGATGTGGTGCATGCACTAACTCCGATAATGCCAAGATATCCTGTTAAGGCAATCAAAGCATGTAAGCAAACTCCTTTCCTTCTCGGTCCAGTTAACGGTGGTGTTCCCTTTCCAGAAGGATTTCAAAAAATAGCAAAAAAAGAATATGCTCATTTAAATTTCTTGAGAGCTATTGGTCGATACTTCATACCAGGCTATGTGGCTACTTACAAGAAAGCAGACAAAATTTTAGCAGGATCTACCTATACTTTAAATATGTTAAAAGACCTGTTTAAAATTCCAGATGATAAGATCGAGCTTTTCTATGAGAATGGGATATCCCAGGATTTTTTAACACAAGTGAGTACCCGCAGTAATGGTAACAAGCTTCATTTACTATTTGTTGGGAGATTAGTTCCCTATAAGTGTCCTGATATCGTCATAGAAGCAATTAGTAAATTGGACAAAAGCATCAAAAATAAAATTCAACTAACAATAGTTGGCGATGGTTCAGAGAAAGACAATCTTCTGAACAGAGTGCAAGAACTTGGTTTAGAAAAAGTAGTAAATTTGGTGGGTTGGGTTACCCAGCAGGAAACACTTGAGTATTACCGTAAGTCCGATATTTTTTGCTTCCCCTCTATCAGGGAGTTTGGTGGAGCAGTGGTTTTAGAGGCGATGGCTTGTGGGCTACCTTGTATTGTGGCAAATAATGGCGGTATTGGTGAATATGTAACTGAGGAAACGGGTTTTAAAATCGAACCTATTTCGAGAGAATATCTGACGAAAGAACTAACCAATAAAATCCAAGTACTGGCTACAGATGAAGAACTACGAAAAAAAATGTCAGCTAAATCTATCGAAAGAGTTCAAGAATTTGAATGGAGCAACAAAGCCAAACAAATTGTTAATGTTTACCATCAAATGATTAGCAAAAAATTATCTGATCGCTAAAAAAAGGGTAAGAATTACGGTAGGGGGTATTGACAAAAAGTCTGTTGGGTGGACTCATTTTTGTAAAAAAGAAGGGAAGTATGGAGCCTCACAAGTGTAGGTTTTTTACAAAGGGGAAAGTAAGGAGTCATCGATCAGGTATAGAGTAGATCAAGCAGCAACTGTGTATGAGTGTTGAGGGATGAACTACAATCGACATTTGAAATAATGGAAGGGTAGTGCTACACAACTAGTGATTTTACACATCAAGTTCGGGAGAGCCCGTTTTCTCAAATTCAGCCATTGTCTGAGTGATGGGAATGTTTTCAGCACAGCCAGGTATAAGCGCGATCGCACCAACAATCACATCAGTCTTTGACCGGCTAGTTTGCTCAACCTAGCAGCTATTGAGTTCTGGGAGAAGGGTTGAAGGAATTTTAATGGCGATTTGAGCTTTACTCACAGCATAAATCTAAAGTAGAGGTATTCTACCACTTGTATCACTAAGTTTTGCTATTGCTGTATTAATTCTTAATATCACGGTTAATGCCGTCTGGAGGTGTTTTTACTCACCGACATCAACTAGTCCGTTGGTGGGCAGTGCGTAGTAAGGCGATGGCAAGCAACTGAATCGGTGTGATCCACTGCCCACCCTACATCTGTGTTCCCGATTCCCGACTCCCGACTCCCGATTCCCGATTCCCGATTCCCGATTCCCGATTCCCGATTCCCTACTCCCTACTCCCTACTCCCTACTCCCTTTCCAAAAAAGACTTGACAAGTCTACCTAGTAGTAGGTAGCCTAAAGTCATGAAACAGAAAACTGCTCAACAAATCCTAGACGTAGCTCAATCCATGGTGCGCAACCGAGGCTACAGCGCCTTTAGTTACGCGGACATTTCCAAAGAAATAGGTATCCGTAAGGCTAGTATCCATTACCATTTTCCATCTAAGGATGATTTGGTAAAGGAATTAGTTAAACGATACCAAAAAAACTTGGCACGGAAATGTTTTGAAATTGAGCAACAGGAAACAACACCACAAGCACAATTGAGAGAGTTTGTGAATCTCTATCGAGATGGTTTGCAAGACAATAAAATTTGTT
>NZ_JAAHHU010000810.1:0-2161 GCF_010672095.1 Moorena sp. SIO3I6
TTTCTTGAAAGAGGCGGCAATCATTGAAAAAGGTTTCTAGAAAGCTCAGGTCATCTTGGGGAAGTTTCCCCGAGATATCCCTCAGTTCTCGCTTATAGTTTTCAGCGTTAATCGTAATTGTCAGTCGATAATGGTCTAAATCTCGGAGTAAGCGAGAGTAGTCTAATGCCTTTTGGGAAACTGATTTGATATCGTTCTTGAATTTATTTAACTCTGCTTGACTCAACCTTTGACTAGCTGGCCAGTGTTGAAACGTTTGGTCAAAATACTGCTCAATGTTTTGATATTGATCTTTAATTACCTGATAAACATCACGATTAAGCTGATAAGCACGGATGACTTTATTTCGATAACAAAATAGGTTAATAAAATTGGAATAGTAATCGATAAACTTATCACTGGCTTCTGGTTCACAAAAAATCCAAACCAGGATATGACAGTATTTTTCCGGTTGACTAGGAACTCCGTATTCAAAAATCGGACTGCCGAATAATTCCCCTTCTTGATTGAAGTGAGGACAGGGGATTTGAGGGGGAATGAAGGCTCGCAAACACTCGTCAGCGAGTTGTCTTAATTCCTGGCGATTTTGCAGTAACTTCCAGGGAATAAAGCGTTTTTGTTCTGTATACCAAACTGTTAAGACCAAAGTTTGACCAAGGGAACTGCTGATTTCCTCAGGCATCAAGCAGCCTGCTGGGTTCAATTGTTCTAAAAAGCTGGAGGGGACTGGTTGGGTGCGTTGTGTCTGATTTTGCTCTAGTTCAGGACGGCGGAGGTTTAGGGCTAAGCCATAGGTATCTTGAATTCTGAGGGGAGTTGCAACTCCGGTAACAGCCAGGGAAGTATTATCTAAAGTAACATTACTGCCAAAGTGAAAAGCCACATCATCAGTAGTTTTATCCTTGAGCAGGTCTACTCGATATCCTGACTCTTCTTCAATTTCAAGCTGCTTAGTCACTCCAAATTTTTGAGAGATAATCTCGTTGCACTTGTCCCAGAGTAAGGTAGTTGGCTCACTAGTTTTTAGATGAAAGGCAAATAAATGGACATTAGGGGCATAGACTTTAGAGGTCAATCGCTTCGCTCCAATTCAAAATTATCAATTCAAAATTAAAAAATATCCCACGAATTAATTCGGGGTTTCAAACAGCGCTACTCCCTACTCCCTACTCCCTACTTACTGCTTCCTGTTCCCTGTTCCCCCTTCCCTTTACTATTAAGTTGATCCTTCACCTGCTCACGCAGCTCCTGAAACCAATTATCAAGGCGATCCGGCTGAATAGGTGGAGTGGGAGGAACTTTGCCAAGCTCCTTTCTTTGTTTCTCAAATTCTCTGAGTTTATCCCTAATTGTAAGCCGTGCCTTGAACCAATTCCTGAGAATTTCCTCAACGTTTTCTGGTGGGTTACTCTCCAAAAGGGCTAAGGTCTGATCTAAGTCCTGTAAGTCTTCGATAGAAAACACTTCTGATTTGGTATCCAGGAATTCGGTAAATAGTAGAAGTTTAAGGTCAGAAATCATGATTTTACTCTCCAATTACACAGAATGCTGCCCAATAGTAGGGGTTTTGGAAGGGTTGCTCATCAGGGTTAAACCAATCCAGTGCTTGTTCAATCGTTTTTATCAAAGAGTTGTCTAGGGGTAACTGCCTACTCCAGCCTAGCAACTGAGACTGGGTACTATCCCGCAGCCAGAATTGGGCTTGATTCAGGGCAACTGCTAAAGCCATCTGCTCTCGTAGATTCTGATAAAATTTAATCATCAACAACGCTGTCGATAAATCGTTTACCATCCACAAGCTACTAACCACTGCTGGACTCCCCGCCACTAGGAAACCACTGGGTAAACCAATGTATTCATCGCTGATGTTAGTGTAAATCAATCCCGTTTCGCAAGCAGAAAGGGTGACCAGGCGACATTGTTCTAATTGTAGGCCAAAGACTTCATCGATAGTCAGACACTTCTTTAGGTCAAATACTTCCTCTTCACTTACCCGTAAATAGCGCTCGGGATTGGGCTCAGCAGAGGTCGGTTTGTGGGCATTGGCCAGAATTAGAGCCGATTTCCGTGGTTCTTGGTAATTAAAGTAACCGTGACAGCTAAAATGGGCACAGTGGAATGTGTTGAGATCTTTGCTATCGATGGCGGCTTTGGTGGCAGA
>NZ_JAAHHU010000811.1:0-2159 GCF_010672095.1 Moorena sp. SIO3I6
TTCGATCATTCCCAGCGCCACCTTGAATTACATCGTCACCTTCTCCACCAAAGAGTTGATCATTCCCTTCATTTCCTTGGATTACATCATCACCCTGATTTCCATAAATTACATCTTCACCTAGATTTCCCTGGATAAGATCATTCCCTTCCCGTCCTCGAACAATATCGTTTCCATCTAAAGCTTGAATGATGTCGTTTTCAGGGAGACCTTCTAAATTATCTTCGTTGAGAGTTCCTAAAATAATTGGGTGCGGCTCTTTTAAAAAGACAAAGAATAAGGTTTAGACAGGTATAGCAAGAGTAGGAGGAGCATTAGTAGAGCAACAAGCTTGAAAGAGTCGTTTCATTAAAGGAATACCATCAAGATACAAAGCCAGGTGATGACGTTTATGTTCCTGCTTTAAGTGAAAGCGCCAATATTCATTCCAATCACCACTAATATAAAGGGAGCGAAGACGTAAAACCGCCTCAGCACCCATAAGACTCCATCTAGCTCCAGTAAGATCCATGCGGTCTTTAATCAGATGACGACAAGCACCTTCAATCACCCCGGTAGCAATGGGAAGACCAGCTTTCAAGTAATCATTGTATTGGAGGTAAGCACTGTTATTGAGCAGATATTGGGCACAGGTATCCACTGGTTTACGTTGTGATGGGTTGAGTTGACGTAATGTGGCGCTGCGACGCATCCCAGCTGCCACCTGAGATGAGCGTCCTTGAAGAATCAGTAATATTCTTTGACTCACCCAAGCCTCCCCTTGGGGGCTGGTATCCCCATAAAAGGCAAATGCTGCCTTCCATAAATACTCAATTACATGGATAATATCGAGCACAATGGTTAAATTGAGCTGGTGTTGACGAGCATATTTCTTTAACAGCAATAATTGTGTTTTATTGCCATCGACTAGAGCACAAAAGTGTTTTTGTTGATTGGGGTCGCGGTGCAATGCCTCATCAAATGCTTCTATGATCACCTGGTATGGTTCTTTTTCTAAACTTGCCCAAACACGCTTGCCCATTGGTCGAGGTCGTTTGATGTTTTGGTCTGATTCAGAGGGATTGACAATTTGCTCAGGTGTGCGAACCAAGGGGTCAATAGTATAAACTGAAGCTACTGTTGCCATACGTTTGGCATTGCGCTTTTCCCCTTTAGTTAATCGTTTATTTAATTTTTTCGAAGAAGCAAGTGCTCGTTTTTGGGTGTCGGCACGTAGGTCTTGTGTACGCATCACAACACCCTTTCCATCAACAGTAATTACTACTATTTCTCCTGTGTGTTTTCCTTCAACCGATTGTGCTTGTTGCTGAGCGTAGAAAGAGTCAAAGTCACAAGCGCTCTTATAAGCCAATTGTTCAACTTGACGCTTACCAACTTTGGCGGCGGTGGTTTTGGAGATGATTTCCACTGTTTCTCCAAACCCGGAACGGGCTACTTCTTGAGCTACTCGCTCCCTGAGTCCATGAGAGTATTGTTCTGGTGGTAAGTTTAATTCTGCATCCAATGGATTGAGGGAAGTGATCTTCCTTCCTCCGTAACCAATACGATGGGCAATGACCGTGCCAAAGATGGTTGTTAGTTTCCTGTTTCCTCTGATCTTATGGGTTCTGTTTACTCCGTCCCTACCTAAACAATCACCCTCGATTTCGTCGTTACTTCGTCTATCCAAGTAACCTTGTAACAGTCGTCTCAATAGTTCGTATCCATTTTCGAGTAGTAACGTCTCTAATTCCCCATGCTCTAAACCGCACACTGTTTCTGAACCGAGCCAATCAACTATTTGTTCAAATAGCTCTCGCGCTCCTGAAAAAAATCTGTCTTCATTATTAGTAGATGGTTGCATATGTCTGACTTAATCCTGGCTCATACTGCTGCGGTTGCGCCTGTCGAGTCCTTCGGTTTTTTCTCTCAAAACACTGCTACAGGACAGCTTGGGTTAAAAAACTCTTCCCCATTCTATCGTCTTTCTATAAGAGCCGCACCCTTTTGTAACCATCCTAAATTACCCTATCCTATTTTAATATCCTGGGATAAAGTATTCTGCTTTTTGAGAGTCCTAAGAGCGTGTTTAATAATCCAATTTGTTTCCTTTGTTGGAGATTCTTTTCGCCACCGCAAACAGGTATTGATTACCCAATCTGGATTAGATTTGCTCGCAT
>NZ_JAAHHU010000812.1:0-2158 GCF_010672095.1 Moorena sp. SIO3I6
TAAACTGATCCAATTGATTGACTTCTATTTTTGAGTATAGCCTCTGCATCTGCCGCCCGTTCATTTGCAATATCTAGCCAGTCTTTGGAATTATTAGGATCCATTACAAGTATAATTACAATTAATTGGATAGATTATAACACAAAAAAAAGTCCATAATAATGGACTTAACTCGCTCTATACTTAGGGTCTATAACTCTGAAAGACGACTTAACAATAATCCCTCATTATTTATCCTTTTTTTTCAAAACTGAACCAGCCCCTAAAGCAGTAAGTCCCAGTAGCGCTAATCCAGACACAGGTTCAGGTACACTGGTTGGATCTGGCTTTGACGGATCGTTGGTGATGGTTTCCTTAAAATTAGGATTGGGATCAACATAGGTAATATCAGTTCCTCGAGTACCCCCAATATTAAACGTAATTCCTGACTGTCTGTCCCAGGTAAGGATATAAGCACCTCTGTCAGTAGCCCTCCCAAAATCGATATCTAGAGTCCAACTATCAGGGGTAGCGTCAAAGGTAGTAATAAAGTTTCCAAAAGAAATAAAAAGAGGAGAACGAGGGGGTTCAAGATTCAGATCAGAACTGACTTGCCTTAAATCTTCTACATCAAGAGACCAAGAGAGTAATTCCCCTTCAGTATTGTACTCAACAAACCCCTCGTAATTTCTAGTTTGGGGAGGAGGCTCTGGCAGAAAACTAAAAAAATCCGACAATTCAAGTTCACCGCTGAATTCTTGGTTAATGATTTGCTCAGCAGCAGCCGGTAAAACTCCAATAGTAGCAGAGATTAAAGCAATAGCAGTAGTAACAACACCATTATGTTTAGAAAAATTAATCAAAGGAATTCTCCTGGTTGAGTAAGTAGATAAATTGAGTTAATTGCACCGCTAAGTGGGCAATTAAGATTTTGGATAGTTTCCAAAAAATCTCAAGCACCGAAGAATTGATAAGACGATTTAACCTGGTAAAACTTTAACCTTTATGCCGAATTATTATTCTGTGACAAAAAATAACTCGATCACCTTTGCTAAAATTAGACTATCACAAAGGGTGACGACAGTAAAAATATTAAATCAACTTATACGCAAAATTACTGACTTCTATTTTTTTAGGATAGCCTTTGCCTGTTTTGTTCTTTCTTTCGCGATGTCGATCCACTCACTTACACTTGTGTTAGCTATTACAGGTATTTATACTTAAAATTAAGTTTAGAGATTATTCTAACATAAAAAAAAGTCCATAAAAATGGACTAAAATTGCTCTATAATTAGAGTCTATAACTCTGAAATAATCCTGAAAAATAATCCCTTATTATTTATCCTTTTTTCTCAACAATGAACCAGCACCTAAAGCAGTAAGTCCCAGTAGCGCTAATCCAGAAGCAGGTTCAGGTACACTGGTTGGATCTGCCTTTGACGGATCGTTGGTAATGGTTTCCTTAAAATTAGGATTGGGATCAACATAGATAGTTGACAAAAATGAGTCTGAGTCAGGAGTAAACCTAATTCCTGACTTTCTGTTCCAGGTAATGGTTTGATAATCTGTGTAAAAATACCTCTCAAAATCGATATCTAGAGTCCAATTATCAGGGGTAGAGAAAAAAAGGATACTAGGGCGAGGGTCAACGGGAATACAAGGGTCAATGCTAAAACAAGGAATAATAGGAGGAGGGTCTATAGGAACCAAAGTAATAGTAGAAGAAGTAATAGTGGGAGAAGTAATAGTGGGAGAAGAAGGAAAAGGTTCAAGGGTATCAGAACCTAGTGGCAATGAACCTTCTACATCAAGAAACCAAGAGAGTAATTCCCCTTCAGTAGTGTACTCAACAAATCCTTCGTAATCTTTAGTTTTTGGAATAAACTCTTCTATCAGAGTAACATCGATACGAGGAAAAGGGCTTATAGACAACCATGTAGGCTCATAGATTATAGGCTCATAGATTATAGAATAAGACAACAATTCAAGTGTGCCACTGAATTCATGCTTGATTATCTGGAAAGCAGCAGCCGGTAAAACTCCAACAGTAGCAGAGCTTAAAGCGATAGCAGTAGTAACAACACCATTATGTTTAGAAAAATTAATCAAAGGAATTCTCCTGGTTGAGTAAGTAGATAAATTGAGTTAATTGCACCGCTAAGTGGGCAATTAAGATTTA
>NZ_JAAHHU010000813.1:0-2156 GCF_010672095.1 Moorena sp. SIO3I6
AAAAGGCTTGAAAGCCTTGTCGGGTATGCCTTCTGCCTTCATGCAGCCAGCCCTATTTATTTCCTATTCATAATTCCTAAAATTTGTCAAGTTTTTTGTAAAGAAATATGTTTATAAAGCATAGCTTTTTTAAGGGGGGCTGGGGGGGATCTAAATCTTGCGGAAAACTTTGAAAACACGCCCTAGGCCAAAATCATCATGCCACTAGGCGGTAACTCAATCCTGACCGTTGCCCTACCCTGGTCATGTTGAACGATTACAGTTTGATTCTGGGGTGGATTGCGTAATTGAGAGTTACTCCAGTAACTGTTGTAGAGCAGAGTAAGGGTTGAGCCGTGGGGGTGTAGTGAGGCATCAATGGTGACGTATGCACCACGGTTTTCAGTGCCATGGGTGTTTAAAGCAACCAGAATTTCTTGATTGTAGAGAATCCTTGACCAGGCAATTAATTCTCCAGCATCAGGAATAGCAAAAGGTTTGCCGAGATAGGAGGTTTCTCGGAGGTATTGACGACCGCCACGTAGGGTTTTACCAATCAGATCTGGTCGATTCCGGAGGTTTGCGATCGCAGAAATTCTGAGATACGTGGGATGGTCTGAGTCAAAGAAGTGACAGCCACTGGTTTCAAATGCTCCAAAGCTACCCCCAAACATCGATTCACGAATATAGCGATCGCTATTGGAAATGTTGCCATACTCATTTATTGCTTCAACACTAGGGTCATGGCGGTTTTCTGTGCCATCAAATGCTTGTTCAGTACCGTAATAGATACAGGGTATACCCAACGTGGTCAGTTGCACCCCTACCGCATGGGCTATTTGCTGGTATTTACTAGGAATAGAGTTATTAGCAGCAAAGCGATGTTTGCGATCGCGCCCGACCATATCATGGTCATCTAAGATGGAAACATGATACCGTCCCGTTTCCCGGTGGCTACCAAGGATATTATGCTCCTCAAATTGACCAAAAAACTCCCTTGGCGGTGTTAATCCTTTTACCATCTGTGCTAATCGCTTTGTGGGTTCCCCAATATCAAGCACAGCATCCAAGTTGCGACCAAATACTTCCAGGTAGTTGCGGGACATATGAGCCCCATCGGTTACTTCTCCCACCAGTAGGATGTTATCCTTACCAATCGATTCCGCATATTCCCGGATAGCACCACAAAAACTACGGGAAACTCGCCAAGGAATATGCTTAACGGTATCAATGCGAAATCCATCGCAGTCACTTAGGGCAATCCAGTATTGATAGACTTTAATAATCCCTGCTAAGACTTCCGGTTTAGCGACATTAATATCTTTTAAATCAAAGAAATCCCCTCGGCGAAATTCTAGCTCCGGATGCAGTTTATCTTCCCAAGGGTCTGCACCCCATTCGTTAATATGACCAGCACGAGTGTACCAATCCATGTTTTGAAATTCTTGAGGCCATACCCCATCAATTTCTGTAGTGATTTGGGAAATCGCTTTACCAGTGCCAGAACGCCAACTATGAAATGGATAAGGGGGTTCAAAACGGTAGGGAAGGGTAGCCTGAGGATTATCATTATCATCTTGGTAGAAAAAGTTATTGCCACTGTGGTTATAAATGATGTCTAAGATCACATACATTTCCCGCTCATGGGCAGCATCCACTAAATCCCGTAAATCCTGACGGCTGCCAAATCGGGGGTCAACATCTAGGAAATTTTGAATCCCGTAGCCGTGATAGGTGTCTAGTTCAATCCGTTGTCGCCAAACTGGACCAATCCAAAGGGTAGTGACACCTAATTGTTTCAAGTAGTCCAATTTACTTTCGATTCCCTTGAGGGTACCCCCTTGAAACCTTTTTCCCTTGCTCATCCAGTCACCTTTATTTTTGGCTTTAAATTGGTTTGGATTGCTACGGTCAAACTTTTTCCGCTCTAGTTCTAACCCATCACTGAATCGGTCAGGTAGCAGAAAGTATAGAATCTGGTCTCGCCAAGTAATCGGACTGGGATAAACATTGCCCCTCGGTTGCAGGTTGGCCTCAGCAAGGGTTTGGGGAGAGCATGGTTCAACTGGAGTAGACACGATGGAAACCTTTGGTGAATCGATGTTCGTTTCTTTAACGGTATACACCAGTAGATAATTATATTCCGCAAAAGATTAGGGGGAGTCGGGAATCGGGAG
>NZ_JAAHHU010000814.1:0-2155 GCF_010672095.1 Moorena sp. SIO3I6
GCCTTCAGATTCTTTAGCATAAGTCACATAAGCTGGCTTATGAGTCAAATAACTAGTGTAGTCTAAGACATTAGCCACCCCTACTGATAAAGGAAACTTGCTGGTATCAAACATAGACTCATCATTACGACTGTCACCAACGGTCATAATCTCCTCTGGTTTGAGTTGGGGAAAGTGTCTGGTTAACACTTGCAGCAAGCCTGTTGCTTTATCTTGCTCGATTGGCTTAATATGGCACTGAACTGTACTGTAAGTGAAGCCCCAACCCTGTTGTTGACAGAGTTCTGCTAGGGTTTGTAATTGGACAAAGGCTAGTCCTTTAACATCAAAAGTCCAATCCGTCAACCGAAAGCGGTTATCCACAGATTCTTGTAGCTGGGGAAATTGAGCTTTGAGGAGTTGGAAGGTGTGATTGAGACTCTGGCGATGCTGGATTAAATCTTCAATAGGGGTTAAGGTTTCTGGGATTTCACTATCTTTGGGGAAATATATACCGCCATTTTCTGCGATCGCTCCCATGACCGGCAGATAAGTTTTCAGACCATTGACCCAGCCAGCGGAACGACCTGTAATCAGCAACACTTGGATTCCTGTCTTGGTCAATTCTTCTATGGCATGGAATAAGGAGGAAGTAAATTTGCCACTCAGAGTTAGAGTGCCATCAATATCGGTAGCAATTAAACTAATACTTTCAAAGCGATTATTCTCAAAAGCCTCAGACAGAGGTGCAAGGGACATAAAATTATAGGAACTTCCAGCTAATCATTCACCGAATGTCATACTAAACCCTGGGATGACAGTTTGACTGAGGAAAAGTTGATTAAGTTTTAGGAAATTTTAGGCGAATCTCAGATTATTATCCAGTGCGATTGGCCAAAGGCCTCAGCTTCCGCGCTTATGCGAACGCCATCAGATCCGCTGAGTAGAATTGCTCAAGTTCCTAATAGACAAGGGAAACGGTAGTGATTGGGCTGATCAAAATCTGGCTTGAACTGTTCAACTATTGATGCTGACTGCCACTTGGCATGATCGCTTTGGTAAGTTTAGCTTCACGAAGGTTAGCCTGATTCAGGTTAGCATCAATTAAAACAGCTTCAATCAATATTGCCTCGGTAAGATTCGACCAACACAGGTTAGCTCGGTATAAATTAGCCTTAGTGAGATTAGCACCATGGAGAATTGTCCAACTCATCCTTGCTCCTCTTAGATTCGCATCCGTTAGGATAGTGTTTCTCATGGTGCAGCCACTGGCTATGGCACCACTCAAGTCTGCTTGATTGAGATTGGCCTTAGTCAAGTTGGCTCCATTGAGTAGGGTATGGGACAAATTTGCCCCAATCAGATTAGCTTCGATCAGAATACAATTGTTGAGGGATGCTCCTTCTAAAATCGCTCCGTCTAAGAGGGCATGGGAAAGCTTGGCTCGGTTTAAGGATGTGCTAATCAGTTTTGCCTGACTCAAGTTAGCATCCTGGAGAATTGCCTCACTCAGAATTGCTTCACTCAGATTAGCTTTACTGAGATTAACTCCAATCAGGCGGCAACTGCGTAGATTGGCATTACTCAAGTTAGCCTTGGCTAGATTGGCTTGAATGAGGTTACTAACAATGAGGTTGGCTTCACACAGGTCACTTCCCTGTAGATTTGCACCAGATAAATTCGCTTCTCGCAGATTGACACCTTTAAGGATAGCGCCCTTGAGACAACTCTGGCTGAGATTAGCACGTCGTAGGTTAGCTTGGCTAAGGTTTACTCCCGCCAAAGATATTCCCTGTAGATTAGCTTCTGGAAAGTCCCGTTCTCCAGCAGCATATCGCTTCAATAATTCTGCCCCATCCATCATGATTCCTTTAATCTTGACAACTAATCAGCTACGTGGTTATGCTATATGGCATCTAATATGAATTATTATTGCTAGAATATGCTAGCTTTATTTGCCAAAGTGCCAGCAAAAAGCGCAATGATAGTGTAATTGTTTATTACTCAGACAATTATGAAATATTAGGGAGTGGGGAGTAGGCAAGAGGCAATAGGCAATAGGCAATAGGCCAGAGGCAATAGGCCAGAGGCAATAGGCAATAGGCAAGAGGCAATAGGCAACAGGCAATAGGCAATAGGCAACAGGCAAGATGCAATAGGCAACAGGAAATAGGCA
>NZ_JAAHHU010000815.1:0-2154 GCF_010672095.1 Moorena sp. SIO3I6
TGCAGGAGCAGTAGAAACCTTCAAGGAAGCCATAGACCACCCGCTAGTTAACATTTTGATGGCTACCATTGAGGGATGGAAAGAGGTTTAGGTTTCCCTACTATCATTATGTCCTTCGCACCCCCTCCTTCTTAAAACCCCAACTTCTGCACCGCCCTACGCTTCACCTCCTCCCCTCGCCTATCATACTTAGCCGTAGTCACAGGGGAAGCATGACCAGCTAACTTTTGGACGGTCACAATATCAATCCCAGCATCAAGCAGATCAGAGCAGAAGGTCCTGCGAAAATCATGGGGACTAAAGGATTCCACCCCAGCTTCTTTAGCGGAACCCGCCAGAAGCCCCACATCTTAATACGAAGTATAAGTGTGGGATGAATGGCGGACAGGGTCTTTTGGTTCAGGAAAACGTGCTATCAAACTTCTTATCAACTCGGATGGAGTCATCCCAGGACGTTCAGCCTCTTGTTGTAACTGCCTTTTTAAAAAATCGGTGATTCTAAATATCAGTTTTTTGTCTTTCGTTTTGGATTGACACTTGGATATACAATTGGCTATTATAGTAACAGGTCGAAAACAGGGAGACAACAAACGATGAGAATTGCTTACCAGTACCGATTAAAGCCAACAAAAGAGCAGAAAGCACAGATAGACAATTGGCTATCAATGCTTTGCGCGCAATATAATTATTTGCTGGCAGATAGGTTTCGCTGGTATGAGCAAAATCGTTGTTCTGTTAATGCTTGCCCACTTGTTTGTCACCTTCCAGAGTTAAGGAATAATCCAAATTATTACAGTCAGAAAAAGAGTTTACCAAACTTAAAGAAGACTCATCCCTGGTACAAAGATATCCATTCCCAGGTGCTTCAGGATGCAGTCAAAAGGGTTAAATTAGCTTTTGATAAATTCATTAAAGGGGATAGCAAAGGTAAGCGGAGTGGCAGACCGAGGTTCAAAAAGACTCACCGTTACCGTACTTTCACTTATCCTCAAATGAAGGAAGGTTGCCTAGAAGACAATCTGATAACCCTTCCAAAAATAGGAAAAGTAAAAGTTGTTTTGCATCGTCCTATCCCTGACGGGTTCAAAATCAAGACGGCTACTATCACTAGAAAATGCGATAAGTATTATCTAGTCTTATCTCTGGAAGACAAAACAGTTCCTGTTCGCGCAGCGTCGGCTTCGCCGAAAGTAAAACCTGACATTAATCCTGACTCAATTATTGGTATTGACGTTGGCCTTAAGGAGTTTTTAACCACTTCAGAAGGGGAAACCATTCAAGTTCCGCAGTATTACCGAAAGGCTCAAAAAAGGTTAAAAGTCATCCAAAAACGGGTGTCTCGGCGGAAGAAAGGAGGGGTTAACCGACTCAAGGCTATCAAGCAACTTGGGAGACAACATAAAAAAGTGGCGGATAAACGGAAAGACTTCCACTTTAAAACCGCCAATTACTTATTGTCAAAATACGACGTAGTCGCTCATGAGAAGTTGAACGTCAAAGGGCTTGCTAAATCCCGATTGGCTAAATCTGTTTTGGATGCTGGGTGGTCAAGCTTTCTGACAATTCTGACAAGCAAAGCCTTAAATGCTGGCTTGTTGGCAGTTCCAGTAAGCGCCCAAAATACTTCGCAGAATTGCTCCGGTTGTGGAAAGAAAGTCCCTAAAAAGCTCCATGTTCGTTGGCATGATTGTCCCCATTGTGGATGCAATCTTGACCGCGATCACAATGCTGCCATAAATATCAAAAACAGAGCGGCAGGGCAGTCCGTTCTTAAAGCCCAGTGCCTCCGAAGCGATGGCTGGATTGACTGGGAAGCCTACACTGAACCTGTAAGGTCAGTGTAGGAGCTGTCACCCCGCTTCTGCAAAATCAACAACACGGCCTGGGGGGTCATCTTTCTGTTCTGTATCTGTCCCCCTTTCCGGATTGGACACAACAGCGCCCCTGGTTGGTGACCTCTCGTGTTTAACCAATCATTTACAAACGCGATTCGGCAAAGCCGACGCTACGCGATCGCACCTTCCGGTAAATAGACGGTCCTATCCTTCCCTCCCTTACCCTGACGCACTTCCAATGCACCACTCTCACCATTAAAATCTCGCACTTCCAGCTTCACCACTTCTGCCCGTCGCAGTCCCGTACCCCGTAGGATGA
>NZ_JAAHHU010000816.1:0-2154 GCF_010672095.1 Moorena sp. SIO3I6
TTGACTCAAGAAATTTACCCCGATTGGCGCAGTGGTTTTACTCCAATGCTTTTGGTCGAGTTAGGGTATGCGTTCGCGTAGCGTGGCCTTTGGCCAATCGCGTAGCAGCTCTGAACGCGCCCCGCGTGGCCAAAGGCCTTAAGAGTATCGCAACAGAAGTCTTTACAGTTACCACAGCCAATCCGGCTCAGTATGCTACTCTGGTAGACGGTGACTGAATTAACTAGCCGTGCTTTCATCCCTACGGATATAGCGTAGGGATGAAAGCACGGACAGGATTTAAGAAATACTTTTATTTTTATATTGCTGTTTTGCCATAAATTGTATATAGTGGTAAGAGGAGGCAAGAAAATGAGACACCAAGCAATCAAAGTCAGGATTTATCCGAGCGATGAACAAAAACAAATATTAGCTCAACACTTTGGTTGCGCTCGTTGGTGGTGGAACTATGCTCTAAATCAGTGCATAGAAACCTATCAAACCACGGGTAAAGGGTTGACTCGTTCTGCCCTCAATGCCATGCTTCCAAAGCTCAAAAAGGCTGAGGAAACAGAATGGCTAAAAGACTGTTATTCCCAGGTATTTCAAACTACCACACTAAATCTTGTCACTGCCTATAAAAACTTTTTTCAAGGTAGATCTAAATTTCCTAGATTTAAGTCAAAGAAACGTAAACAGTCCATTCAATATCCCCAAAATGTCAAGATAATTGATGGTTGTCTAAAATTCCCTGGAAAAGTTGGCATTGTAGAAACAAAATTACATCGAGAAATAACCGGAAATATAAAAACTGTTACTATCTCTATGACCCCATCTGGGAAATATTTTGCTTCTATTTTAACTGAACTAGAAGGAGATAACCATAAACCTTGTCACGATGGTAAGATAGCAGGATTAGATTTAGGAATTAAAGATTTTGCTATTGTTAATGATGGGTATAAAACCTCTAAATTTGCTAACCCGAGATATTACTACAAACATGAAAAAAACTTAGCCAGAAAACAGAAAAAGCTGTCAAAAAAACAGAAGGGTAGTAAAAGTAGAAATAAAGCTAGAAAAAAAGTGGCTAGGGTTCACGAACACATTAGTAATATCCGCCAAGACTACTTGCATAAGCTGTCTAGAAAGCTTGTTGACGATAACCAAGTCATTGTAGTTGAAAATTTAAATACCAAGGGTATGGTTCGGAACCATAATCTAGCTAAAGCAATATCTGATACTGGATGGGGAATGTTTGTCAATTTTTTGTCTTACAAACTGGAAAAAGAAGGTAAGGTGTTAATCGAAATTGATAGATGGTTTCCCAGCTCCAAGACATGTTCTAATTGTTTTTATCAAGTAAGTGAGATGCCATTAGATATTAGATTCTGGAAATGTCCTAATTGTGGTGCTCACCATGACAGAGATGAAAATGCAGCCAAGAATATTAGAGCGGAAGGTATCAGAATATTACAATCCTCTGGGACGGGGGATTCTGCCAGTGGAGGGGATGTAAGACCAAAGCGTGGACGTAAGCCCACACTGAGGCAATCCCCCGTGAAGCTGGAAGCCTACACTGTACCCAACGGGTCAGTGTAGGTAGTTCACACCCAATTCTAAACATCAAAAGATAGAAGACAAGGCCAAAGGCCACGCTACGCAATCAGACGATGGGAGACTCAAGGTGCATTTGAAGTCACCACCTGTAGATAGGCTTTGCCAATCAGGAGTTAGTTGAGTTGCTGGCTCAAAGGTTTAAGGTCCCAAAGTCTCGTATCCAAATTAAGTCAGGTTTATCCTCAAGGAAGAAATTGATTGAAATCAACACCAATCCCTAGCTAGCTGCAAGAGGTTAACCATGACCAATACCGTCATGATTAGCCAAAATTTAACTTAAATCCCCGGAATTGGAGGATTTAACGGACAAGACAACCATCCCAAATCCAAAAATCCCAGTTGATAGCCTTCATGCTAAGCACGGAGGTATAGTCCAAACAGCGCCAGACTGACAAGCAATCGGATATGCTTAGTTTTGGTGTATTAGTATTTTATTGAAACAACACAAGTGTCAATCTCTTCATCTGCTGCCTCAGAAGTCAGCACACTTCAGAAAACTGTAGTTACTATCGTTATCGCGATGTCCCCTTTGGGCGTAATTGCTGCGGTAGTAGTTAA
>NZ_JAAHHU010000817.1:0-2153 GCF_010672095.1 Moorena sp. SIO3I6
TTGCTCCAATTGTGGCAATAAAGTCCCCAAGAAGTTGCATGTCCGGTGGCATGATTGTCCCCATTGTGGATGCAGTCTTGACCGCGATCATAATGCAGCTATCAATATACGAAATAGAGCGGCAGGGCAGTCCGTTCTTAAAGCCCAGCGCCTCCTAAGGGATGCCCGGATTGGCGCTTGTTGCCTACACTGAACCTGTAAGGTCAGTGTAGGAGCTGTCACTGCTACCCAACTTACTAACTACTGAACCAGCACCTAAAATACCCACTGATAGTAGACCAAGTATAGAAGCAGGTTCTGGAGTTGAAGCTGCTACAACAATACCTGAGCCGTTAAATCTAAAGTCGAGATTTTGAAAATCTTCTGCAGTAAATTCTGAATTAACGGGAATTACGAAATCAAGATTGTCGAAATCAGCAGAAAAAGTATTGCCATCTTGCGTAAATGACAAATCGTCTAATCCCCAACCTCCTTGAAAAGCGAGCTCAAAACTTTCATTGATAGTAAATGAGCGTAATAGTCCTAACCCTACCGACTCCAGCCTAATACCTGTTGAAAATTCAAAAAGCCCCTGAGTTCTTAATAGAGTACTACCTAAAAAGTCAAAGACAATCTGATCGGCTTTATCATCAAATGTAATCTCCAAAGATGTATTCAGATCTGACTCAAACTCTTCTTCAACAGACAAAGGAATGCCTTCGTTATTGACAACATCGCGGAAAGAAGGAGACTTAAATGGATCCGGTGCTGCATCTGCATTAGTCACGGTAAAAGCCTGCAACGTCCCAGGAGTCCTTCGCAGGATTTTTTGACGCTCTTGAGTTGAAAAGAACAAATTACCGGTTGAAGTTCGCTCAGCTGTGGAACTTGCAAAGGCCTCCGCCCTTCCTACAGAGGTGTCAGCAACAGATTCAGCTATAGCGACTGCCCCTGTTCCAGGCACATCGGGAAACGAGAACGTAAAAAAGAAGGGAAAATCAGCATCACTAGAACGAGTTTGTGCGAATGCTGAAGCTGTGATTGTTTTTAAGGATGCCGCCTCAGCAGGAGGAGAAGCTCCCAAGCTCAATGCAGCCAAGGTACCTATAGTGGTAGTCGCTACAGGCAAAAATTTACCAGAATTGAGTAAGTTCATAGATTTGATTTGAGATAGTAGGTTAAACAACGTTGCGACCTGTGGCGTTACTAGAATAGTCAAAGACTTAATCAACTGGAACAACTGTTGTTATTTCGTGAGTATATAAATAAAGCTCAAAGGAAAGATATGGTAACTAAGGATCTTTACCGAATTTTTATATATGTGATTATTTGATGATGCTCAGGGAGTTACCTTTACAGAATCTTTAAAAAAAACTCCTATCAACGAGCCTCCCAAGTCAGGAAACTGTTCTTTGGGATTATGCATTCTTACTGAAAGATGCAATTTATAATTACACAAAAATCCAATTTATAATTACCTGATAGCTTCACTCCCCATAATCAATCATCTAGCGGCAACAGTCTATCCTCTTTCAATTGTCGAATGACCGCTTTTCTTAGGTAATCCGAATTGTTGGGTAGCGATCGCATAATTGGCCTTTGATATGCTATCTGTAGCTATCTGTAGGGTGCGTTAATAACGCACCGTAATCGTTATAGCGGTTCTCATAGTAATGAGGTACACAGGATTTTTTTCCTGTTCCCTATTCCCTATTCCCTATTCCGTTTTTTAGTAGATAGCCTAGAGTTACTATCAGTAGCTACGTCAGAGTCTTGAGGTAGCCGACCCATAGTACTACTCAGAACTGTAAACAGTTGTTGCAAATTTTCCAAATTTTGCTGAATAATCTGGCGTCCTTGTTGTACCTGCTGTAGGTGAAATTGCTTCAGTTCAGTGTAAGGCCCATTGCCCATAAACTCTGAACCAACTTCGTTGTTGATTTCACCATCAACAATATTCATGCGAGTACGCATTGTGCAATCAGAGGTTGGCTGGTCTAGCTCGGCTGAGGAATGAGGAGCTGAGCTAGATGAGGATACCCAAGTTGTAATTTCTAACTCCACTGCTTCACCTAGGGATAGGGTCAGAGCATCCCTAATGTTACCTGCCTTGATTTGTTGTTTAAAGTCGTCTTTAGTGGTCATGGATTTTGTTGCCTTAGTTGGGTACGGTG
>NZ_JAAHHU010000818.1:0-2153 GCF_010672095.1 Moorena sp. SIO3I6
TATAATATTTTGCTGCTTTTATAAATGTCAAACACCCACCTTAATACGTACTGCTATATTTGTTGTGTTTTTTTTTGAGATGATTTTCAATTTGTTATTTATCATTATGAATTTACCCTTTTTAATTTTTAATTATTAATTTTTAATTTTACTGGATGCCTTAAGCTAATATGCATTTAAGTTTCAGATCGCGATCCTTGTGCAAAAGCCGGTCTACCATCTCCCCATCTCCCCATCTCCCCATCTCCCCATCTCCCCATCAGCCCCCATTCACAATTTAAATGGGTGAGAGCTAACTAAAAGGGCTGGTAGTCTACGGTAAAGTAAATGCCATTGTCTTGCAGTGAGTCCCCCGGATTATCTACCCCGATCAGGGGAATACCATAGTCGAGACGGAGATTAAATCCAGATCCGATCTGCCAACGTAAGCCTAATCCTACACCAGCAATGGTGGCAGGGTTGGGTTGAATCCCTTGATTATTCCAGGTTGTACCGATTTCAAAGAAAGGGGTTAATTGTAGTCTGGAGTCTGAGGTGAGCATAATACGTGCCTCTACTCCCCCCAAGATGCCATTATCAGCAATGATTTGATTTTGTCGATAGCCTCTGACGGTATCTCTACCACCTAGACTGAACTTTTCTAGGGATAGTAATGAATCTGGGGTGAGTTGAGTATTAATTCGGCTGATCAGCAGAATAGATGGTGATAATTGCTCGACCCACTGAAATTGTCCGACCCAGGTAAAGAAACGCCCATCAGGACTTGAGTCACTAATGGTGGCATCAAAGGCATCAATTCCTAGACTAAACTGGGAGCGGGCGGCTAATACTCTTTCTGGACTGCGCTTGACCCAATCTTGAAACAGCCGAATTACTGTGACCTTGGATGTACCATCTGCGGTTGCTTCAGAGAAGGACAAGGGAATGTCATCGAGTATGAAGGTTTGTCGGTGACGCAGGTCTAAGCCTAAGCCCACAGCGAATTCAGTCTCTGGCGATCGCAATAAGGGCTGACGGAAACTGAGGGAATAGTTCTGGGTTTCACCTCTAATGTTTAAATCCTGGAAATTCTCGGAAACAAGGCGATTCTCACTATTACTGTAGCCCAAGCTCAGGGTTCCTTTACGAGCATTGATGGGGATGGTATACCGAATATCGTAAATGTCGAGTCCTTCGGTTAGACCGTATTCCCCACGAATGCGATCGCCAAATCCGAATAGATTATCATGAGCAGCAAATACACTGACTTGGGTTGAACCAATACTGGGAGAACGGTTGTTTTCTGTCTTGACACCGGTGTGAAAGGCTGGGGCTTCTTTTAGTGTCACCTGTAATATATTACGACCGGGAGTGCTCCCTGCGGTCAATTCCACATTCACTCGTTCGATTAAGGGGTCTAGCTGCAGCAGTTGCAGTGCTTTGACTAGACGTTGCTGATTTAAGGGTTTAGTAGTTGCAATTTCTAGGGGGCGGAGTACATAGTCAGATCGCAGACGGTTTAATCCATTCAGTTCAATTCGTTCTAGCTCACCCTCAACAACCTGTATTTGCACAGTGCCACTGTCCAGTGCTTGATTATTTAGTAAAAATGCACCAGAGGTAACGTAACCGTTGTTAATATAGAGTTGAGTAATTTTAGAGCGCAGTTCAATTAAATCTTCAAAGGTGACTTCTTGATTTTCAATCTCTTCAATTAATGCTGTAATCTGTTCTTGTAAAACGGTGTTACCGAGCACTTCTACTGTTTTGACTAGGAAACGATCACCGGATGAAGCGATCAGATCAACTCCGGTAGCATCGGTTGGATATAAAGATTTATAGGGCTTACGAAGTTTAGTTGGTTTTGCCCCCCTAACCCCCCAATTTTTCGGTGCGACCCGTGGCGAATTTAATTCGCCAACGGAAAGCGCACCGGGAGGGGTAATGATTTCAAAGTCCCCCAGAATTGGGGGATTTAGGGGGCTTTGCGTAAGTCTTGATTTATATCGAAAATCTTGACAAATACGCCAAAACTCTCTCCCTGTCTCTCCCTCTCCCTGTGTTCCTATTAATTCTGACCCGATGTTTTCAACGGAACATTTAACCTGAAGTGGCGGTCGAGTAGAAGTAGCTTGAGCAGTAGATTCTAGTAGCGATGACCCAGATGCGGAGGA
>NZ_JAAHHU010000819.1:0-2150 GCF_010672095.1 Moorena sp. SIO3I6
TCACTTGCCCAGAAAAGTTAGTTTTAACTTCTTTATTTAATAACTCTTCCCAATGCCAGCGTACGGTTTGCTCAACTGCTGTAGACTTGACAGTGCGGACACCAGAAAGCACTTCAATCAGATAACTGCTTTCTTTTGCGATCGCATTAAATACTTCCCGAGAAATTCGTTTTAAAAAGGGTGTAGAAATCAACGCCAACAGGAAAAAGGGTGGTACAATTACTAAAATTAGCAGCGCCATCTTCCAACTGTACCAAAACATCAATCCCACATAGATAAAAACTGTTACTAAATCTAGCAGGATAGATAACGCTTCACCGGTAAGAAACCGCTCAATTTTACGATTTTCCTGAATCCGGGAGGTAATATCACCCACAAAACGAGACTCAAAGAAACCTAAAGGTAATCGCAATGTATGGCTGATAAACCCCACAATTAGTGCTAGGTCTACTTTATTTGCGGTGTGGTCAAGCAAATATTGCCGCAACCCGGTAATCGCAACCCGAAACATAGTAAACATCAGCAATCCTAACCCCACAGCGGTTAGGGTGAGGGTGCTCCGTTGCACCACCACTCGGTCTAAAATTATCTGGGTAAATATCGGTGTAATCAGACCAAATATCTGGATCATCAGGGAAGCAAAAAACACCTCCAGCAACACGACACTGTGAGGCTTTACCAACTCAAAAAATTGCCAGAAAGAGGTCTTACTTTCTTTGGTATCCTTCAGGATTGCTGTGGGTTCCAGTAGCAGTACATAACCAGTCCAATCCGCTTTGAATTCCTGGTGGCTCAGACTTTTCTGACCAAGAGCAGGGTCAGCAATTACCACATGCTTGTTGGTGATTTCATAAACAACAATAAAGTGTTTTCCTTCCCAGTGGACAATCGCAGGTAGCTGTTGTTTTGCCAGTCGATCCAGACTAGCTTTCACTGGTCGAGTGGAAAAGCCAATACTTTCGGCAGCCGCTGATAGTCCCCGCAATGAAGCGCCATTACGGTCAGCATTGGAGATATCTCGCAAGCGATTAACACTGAATCGTTTCCCCCAATAGCGACCGATCATCACCAGACAGGCAGCACCGCAGTCAGAACCACTCTGTTGGGCAAAAAACGGATAGCGCCGGATCACTCGCTGCCACAAATGACCAACTTTTTGAGTAGGGCTAGGAAAGTAAGCTTTGCTGATGGTTTGCTTGGGTTTTTCGTCTCCGGAGGTGGGGATGTCTTTCTTCTGTCCCACTCCCGCTACTTCCGCTATTCTCCCTTTCTCCCCCTCTCCCAAAGCACTCTCCGAGGGCATCAGCAGGGAATTTTGCCCTTGGGCCTGACGATAAAAATGTTCGCGGATTTGGGGATGTTTGCTAATCAGGGGAAATAACAGTTCCGGAGTTAGATAACAGAGCTTAGTTTTGAGGGAAGCTCTGGCTGAGTAACACTCAAAAGACTCTTCTGGAAAGAAAGTACACTCCCCAAACGAAGCTCCAGCTTCTAAGTTGGTAATTAACTCCCCGGCACTATTAATCAGTCTGACCTTTCCGGAAATCACAATATAAATGCCAGCTTCAGCATCTGTTGACTGCCAAAATTGACCGACCGTTGGCTCGCGATATTTTATTTGTTTGAGACAGCGTGATACTTCTAATTCTGAAAGAGAATGCCCTAGAGTATTAGCGAGCTGCTCAGGGGAAATCAGTGGATTAGATCTAGGATTAGATGTAGATGTATGTCGAACCATAATCTCATGCCATGTTGCTGGGATTAAATAGCCAAAAACTATTGGACTCGGAGCCATTAGCGGATTTCAGGTCAGAAATAAAGATGCTGTGACCATCGTTTTCCTGTCTGCTAGGGGAGTTAACCTTTCTCCGTGTTGGTATAGTCGATAATCCCATGTCTTTGAGCAATCGTTGCAGGTGGCGATTGCTGAGTTCAATCCCGAATTCTTTGGCCAGATGTTTGTTTAACCAATTCACTGTCCAGCGGCGAAAGGAATACCCATAATCCCGGGGACTCTGGTTAATCAGTTCTTTCAAACGGTCTAAATACTCCTCATTGACTGCCTTGGGGCGACCAATGGGACAATCCTGCCATTGGTGAGCCATCCCACTACGAGCGATATGCATCCAATGTCTTACTGTTGCGGCACA
>NZ_JAAHHU010000082.1:0-30243 GCF_010672095.1 Moorena sp. SIO3I6
TGCGTTCTGGCACACTTTATACCCCTCAGATTGTGGGGTTTGCTAAGGCTGTGGAACTGGGGTTAGAAGAACAACCCTCAGAATCTCAACGGTTGATAGAACTCCGGGAGGGTCTGTGGACCACTCTCTCTAAACTAGAAAGTATCCAGATCAATGGTCATCCTACCCAGCGATTATCCGGAAACCTTAACATTAGTGTGGAGGGAGTAGATGGCGCAGCCCTGCTGCTAGGATTACAGCCTGTGGCAGCCGTTTCTTCTGGCTCCGCTTGTTCCTCAGCAACTGTAGCTCCTTCCCATGTACTATTAGCCCTAGGACATCCGGAAAATATGGCTTATGCCTCCATCCGGTTTGGAATTGGACGCTTTAATACCATGGCAGAAATTGGCTTAGTGGCTGAGCATACGATCACAACGATTCAGTCTCTGCGCCAATCTCAAGCTGTCAAAATTAATTGAACAAAATTGTTGAGCGCAGTCCCTAGCCATATTTTATAATTTGGGTGGGGTAACCGAAACCAGCTTTTAAATTGCAAAGCGTAAGCTTCTAGGCTACGATCACATCGGTACCACAAAGGAGATTTCGCTCCTCAGCTGAACCGCGAAAATCCCCGCACTTTACCTTTATTGGGTAGGTGTCGTATGGGAAGCGCAGGGTAAGAGTCCCAAAGGATCTTACCAATGTGATACACTAGGAATGGTAGCGATGCAGCGAGGTCTTGGGGGTTTCCCCCATTAGCGACTGCATCAAGACAGGGAAGATAAATTAAGAGCTAACCGCAAACATATGTGCCTCAAGACCCTAAATCTAAGCAGTAAAGCTGCTGAAACAGGGAGATTCAGGAGATATAGACAGAAACCCTGAAGAATTTCCAGACCTCTGGTCAGGAAATAGTCAGCTAATAAAAAATTCAAACTTTTGGATAGATTGGTAGCAACTGGGTAGTTTGTGGTAAATCCCGAACAGTGCCGATAAGGGGTCAACTGACTTTCAGCTATCGGAGCTGTGGTTAGCCAAAACCATCGCGCATAGCCTGTTTTAGCTTCCTCCGCGATTCATCCCACACTCATGCTGCGCATTGAGGTGTGGGATGAATCGCGGGCAGGAACTCTGATAAACAGCCTGAAAAACGTTATAATAAAAATAGCAGGGAAGACAAATTAAGAGCTAACCGCCACCTGCGTGTCTAAAAATAGAACTTTTTGTATTGTTCCGGTGCGGAGGGGCATCCCGTATCGTTAATAAAGCTTACCGAGTATCCTAAGCAATAGCTGGAGTTGGTAAGAAGCCCACACTGAACCGATAGGTCAGTGTGGGAGTATGTCACCATAGGTGAGCTTTCCTAATGGGAATTAAATTTGCCACTGGTCACACTTCTTGATGGGGGGAGTGGCTTAACCTCCATTTTTGTAGTTATATCAGTGGCAAAGTAATCCGTTGTCTATATTTCAGAGTGCGACTGGATAGAGACAGGGATTCACAAGTGTTAGTCAAAATCCTCAGAAAATCGGTTAGAATTATTTAAATCCACAAGAGTCACGTGATCAATTTGTCAGGCTTAACATCCCCCGAAGTCCCTACGGGATTATAGGAAAGGCCAGGCAGATTGCGAGACAATTACACATAGGTGCGCTCTTACTTGGCTATTTAAATTCGCGTGATTGTGCGCTTTACTTTGGCTCGGGAACCCGGGCTTCTTGGGTCGCGCCTTTCGGCAAAGCCGACGCAGGGCGCTAACGGGCGCGCACCTCAAAAATTTTCGACTTTGCGACAGAACATCCTACTGGAAAGCGAGTCTTAAAGTAGAGAACTAATGTCGCACCTCCAAGTGGTACAATCAGCAGAGCCGCTACAATCCCATTCACCAAACAAACCCCCTGTCAGCACCCCCCTTTAAACAGACGGGGCTTCGAGACAGTTTCACCGCCATTGACTACAGCCATTGACTACAGCCATTGACTACAGCCATTGACTACAGCCATTGACTACAGTTTTCGATTGACCGTAGGTCACGCTACGCGAACAAACAATGAGCAACAAAATAGTTAAGTGGGCTTTCCGTGATGGCGAACGCGCCCCGCGTGACCTACGGTCAAGGGATTGCTCGCCATCACGGGTCGCACCTCTAGTTATTCATAGTCTATTTATTAGTCTCTGTGGCCGATCAGTTTAATGGCAGTAAATCACCGAACATTTCAGACCTAGAAATAAAGTACGACTCCTATCGTTAACTGTAGGACTAAGCGTACCACGAAGTTTTGAGGAAATTGCATGCCAAAGCAAATTATTATTGCAGAGCAACATCAACTTGCTGCTGTATTTTGGGAAGATCAAATTCAAGAACTAGTAGTTGCCACCGGTAATCACCAGGTCGGTGATATTTATCTAGGCATTGTAGAAAATGTCTTACCGGGTATTGATGCAGCATTTGTCAACATTGGGGATCCTGATCGCAATGGTTTTATTCATGTGACAGACTTAGGACCATTGCGCTTGAAACGCCGCTCTGGTGCGATCACCGAACTGCTGACTCCCCAGCAGAAGGTGTTGGTGCAAGTGATGAAAGAACCTACGGGTAATAAAGGGCCAAGGCTTACAGGTAATATTAGTTTACCCGGTCGCTATTTGGTGCTGATGCCTTATGGCCGAGGAGTGAACTTGTCTCGGCGGATTAAGAGCGAAAGTGAACGCAATCGCCTCAGAGCTCTAGCAATTCTAATCAAACCATCGGGCATGGGAGTGCTGGTGCGCACCGAAGCTGAAGGCAGAGCCGAAGAAGCCATTATGGAAGACTTGGAAAACCTGCAAAGACAATGGGAAGCTGTCCAGCTCGAAGCAACCTCTACCAGAGCACCAGCCCTACTTAATCGGGATGATGATTTTATTCAGCGTGTCCTCCGGGATATGTACACTGCTGATGTTAATCGGATTGTGGTGGATTCTAGTACTGCAGTCAAACGGGTTAAACAACACTTGTTGAGCTGGAGTGGAGGTCAAGCACCAGAGGGGGTCTTGATTGACCATCACCGCGATCGCATGCCAATTTTGGGATATTTCCGGGTCAATGCTGCAATTCGAGAAGCCCTCAAGCCAAGAGTAGATTTACCATCTGGTGGCTACATTATCATTGAACCTACCGAAGCTCTAACCGTAATTGATGTGAACTCTGGTTCCTTTACCCGCTCAGCTACAGCACGGGAAACGGTTTTGTGGACTAACTGTGAGGCAGCAACAGAAATTGCCCGCCAGCTGCGCCTACGTAATCTAGCTGGGGTGATCGTTGTTGACTTTATTGATATGGACACCAGGCGGGATCAGTTGCAAGTTCTCGAACACTTCAATCAAGCCCTAAAAGAGGACAAAGCCCGACCACAGATTGCCCAGCTTTCGGAACTTGGCTTAGTGGAACTGACTCGCAAGCGCCAAGGGCAAAATATTTATGAGTTGTTTGGTAAAAGCTGTGCTACCTGTGGCGGCTTAGGACATCTGGCACATCTTCCCGGTGAAGTCGAAGCAGAAGCACTAGAGACCTTAGCACCAATCCCCTTACCAGCAGAGCGAAGCATTCCACAGTTCAACGAACCCGTAGACTTATCTTCTGAGAATGATAATGAGTTGGACTTGCTCAATCACCCCAGTTATCAGGAACGGGGAGCGGTAAATAATCGCCGCCGCCGCCGCCGTCGTATTGATGACCCAGTGATTAGGGAAGAACCAATTACTAGGGGAGTCAATCGGGTGATCTCTGTCTCATCCAACTTTGATGCCATCACAGAAACCGAGGTATCGACCTCAGGAGTAGAAAAACCCCAGCTAGTCAAGTTTGCTCAAGAGAAAGAACCACCAGAATTGGTCAGGGTTGAAATGAGCCCAGAAGAACAAGATGTTTATGCGTTGATGGGCATTTCCCCTATACTAAATTTAGATCGAGAGGTGAAAGATCCTAGGTCAGCAATTATCTCAGTGTTACTGCCGGGAGAAAAAATCGAGGATAATGAAGAAGAATTATCCAATTCAACTACCGATTCAACTACCGATTCAACTACCGATTCAACTAATAGTCAATCCTCCATCGACGATCAGCCAGAGTTAGAGGAATCCGACTTGGTGGAATCTAGTGCTGCCACACCAATTCCAGAAACTGGATCTGATCAACTCACTACTGCCAATGGCACCATTAACAGTCCCCCCATCGTGCGCCGCCGCCGTCGCCGCTCTTCAGCAGATAAATGACAACGGACAAAGTCACTGAAGTGTTTGAGTTACCGGATTTATCCGGTACTCCTTCCTTAGTGGCTGGAGTAGATGAAGTAGGGCGAGGTGCCTTATTTGGTCCAGTTGTGGCAGCAGCAGTGATTTTACCTGTATCTGTCCTGCCACAACTGGCTATAGCTGGCGTTAAAGATAGTAAAAAGTTGTCCCGGAAACGACGCCAAAGGCTGTCTCAAGAAATTCAGAGATTGGCACTGGATTGGACTATTGGTTATGCCACTAGTGCAGAAATTGACCAGCTCAATATCTTACAAGCCTCATTGTTAGCTATGAAACGGGCTGTGCTTAAATTAAAAGTTAAGCCCGATATTTGTCTGATTGATGGGTTACACGGGTTGCCAGATTTACCGATAGCACAACGAAATCTAGTAAAGGGGGATCAGCGATCGCTTCATATTGCAGCGGCCAGTATTGTAGCCAAGGTGTGGCGTGATGATTTAATCATTCGTCTAGCTACCAAGTATTCAGAGTATGATTTGACAGCCAACATGGGCTATGGTACCAAAAAGCATCGGTTAGCACTGCAAAAATACGGACCATGTCGGCTGCATCGCATGTCCTTTAGCCCCTGTAGTCAGGCGAATCAATAAATAAGTTAAATTATTTATTAACAAATAACAATCAACCAAATCGATAACCCTTACCATAAACTGTATGGATCAGGGGGGCGGAACCCTTAATTTCGATTTTGCGACGCAACAAACGAACTAGAGCAGCTAAATTGTTACTTTTTGGGATTTCCTCAGATGGCCACAAATGTTGATAAATTTGCTTGTGGGATAATAATATACCAACATGGCTCATGAAGTACGCTAGCAGTTGGCTTTCTTTTTCCGATAGCTCAATTGGGCGTCCGTGGCGATAAGCAATTTGATTGTTTAAGTCTAATTCTATTTGTCCAACCCGTAACCGCTGGCTGGGATTGGCATCAGTCGCAGCAGAACGCCGAAGCAGAGCCCGGACTCTAGCGAGTAACTCCCGCAGTTCAAATGGTTTAACTAGATAGTCGTCAGCACCAGCATCTAATCCCATCACTCTGTCATCTACAGTGTCCTTGGCGGTTAGAAAAAGAACTGGGGTAGTGGTGTCATGCGATCGCATTTGTTGGCAAATTTCTAACCCAGAAATGTGCGGTAGCATCCAGTCTAAGATTAACAAGTCATAAGCGCCAAGGGATGCTAACTCATTTCCTGACGCGCCATTATACGCCACATCTACAGTGTAACCTTCACGAGTTAATACCCGAGACAGGGGGTCAGTCAGCTCAATTTCATCATCTACTAAAAGGATACGCATTGATTTTGTTGATAGTTGACGGTTGACGCTTGACTATCAACACAATTATAAGACTTACGCAGCGACTCTATCTGTAGCGTAGGTTATTAACGAAGCCTACTACTTGTAGTTAACAGCCAAGTCATTGATATACTATTTTAGTTAAGATAAAGTTAATCATAGGGTAATTATAATTTAAGGGCTAGAAAGACAAACCAGTATGGCTTGGGCATTGGTTACAGGTGGCACCAAAAGGATTGGTAAAGCGATCGCATTAGACTTAGCGAAACAGGGCTATGATCTAGCGATTCATTACAACCGTTCTCGCCAAGACGCGGAAATCCTAGGGGAACAGATCCAGTCCCTAGACCGAAATTGTCGATTTTACCAAGCTGATCTAACCTGTGACCAAGATATGCTCAATCTTTTGCCAAGGGTGAAAGCAGATGTTCCTGAGCTTGATGTGTTGGTGAATAATGCTTCTATTTTTGAACCAGCAACCCTTAAAGAAACGGAACTTGACTTGTTTGACAGTCACTTTGCTGTAAACTTTAAGGCTCCGTATTTCTTTACCCGTGATTTTGCTCGTCTTTATCAAAAAGGGAACATTATCAATATTATTGATACCAGAATCAACAAGAATGATTTTTCCTATTCTGCTTATACATTAGCTAAGAAAGCCTTGGCTAACTTAACCGAAATGGCAGCTTTGGAGTTTGCTCCATATATTCGAGTGAATGGAATTTGCCCTGGGTGGATTTTACTTCCAGCCGGGGCAAGTGAACAGTATATCGAAACACTTAGACAAAGAGTACCCATGCGTAGCCAGGGCAATGTGGATCAGATTTGTCAGGCTGTTCGCTATTTGCTCTCCAATCAATTTGTTACCGGACAGTTTTTATTTGTGGATGGCGGTCAAAATTTGTAATAAACTGTAAGCCGTAAGCTTTTAAATTATAACTGATAACTAATAACTGATAACTAATAACTGATAACTAATAACTGATAACTGATAACTAATAACTGATAACTGATAACTGATAACTAATAACTGACGGCTGATACCTGAAAAGTTAATTAAGACTATATACATCAAAAATATGACACAACTTACTGATATTACATCAATAAAAGTTAATGATTTCGGGAGCCAAAAACAACACAGTTATGTTGAAGCGCTGCTGGAAATAAAAAATTTAAGACTCCGCACGATAATAGGATTTAATGACTGGGAAAGAAAAACTAAACAAGATGTTGTGATTAATATTAAGGCTGGCTTTACCCCAGGAAATTCTACAAAAAGCGATCGCGTTGAAGATACCTTGAATTATAAAACCCTAAGCAAGCGTGTAATTAAAGCAGTAGAAGAAAGCGACTTTAATTTACTAGAAAAGCTAACCCAGATGATTTTAGATATTGTAATGGAAAATCCCCGGATAGTATGGGCTAAGGTAAAAGTTGATAAACCTTTTGCTTTGCGATTTTCCGATTCTGTGTCTATAGAATTGAGTGCTAAACGATGAATGAAGTGGTAGTGAATGAAGTAGTAGTAAGTGTTGGCTCTAATATTGAACCTCATAAAAATGTAAAACTAGCCAAATATAATTTATCAAAAACTGATAATTTTGTTAATGAATCTCGCTTTTACATAACAAAACCCATAGGCTTTACTGAGCAACCTGATTTTCTAAATGGTGCCTTTTTAATTCACACAGAAGACGGTTTTGAGACCTTTCGTCAAAAACTTAAACAAGTCGAAATTGACCAAGGGCGGGTTAAGCAATCCAATAAAAATGGACCGCGCTGTATAGATTTAGACATTGTGGTCTGGAATCGAAGGATTGTTGATCCTGACTTTTATCAGCGGGATTTCATTAAAAAAACTGTGCTAGAGCTGATTCCTGATTTAAAGGTTTAACAAATAGCTAATGACAAACCCCCCGGAATCATAAGTATTCAACAGGTGCGACCTGTGGCGAATTTAATTCTTAATGGTAAGAGCGCACCTAAGGACATGATGGGGTTGGTGATAATTTGAGGAGCACGGGTTTCTATAATTGAGCTTCTACCGGTATAGTTGATCTGATCAGTGAACTAATTTACACCCTCCCAAAGCTCCCGAAGCTCCCCATATGATTACCATCGCATTACCCAAAGGCGCACTCCTAAAAGACAGCATCAAGCTACTGCAATCCGTTGGCTTAGACTTTAGTGCCTTCCTAGACTCCTCCAACCGCCAACTCCAGATTCAAGACCCCAGTCAAACGGCTCAAGCTCTACTGGTACGAGCTCAAGATGTACCGGTTTACGTGGAATATGGTCAAGCTCAGTTGGGGATAGTTGGTTACGATGTGCTACGGGAAAAAACCCCGGCAGTGGCTACCTTAGGTGACTTACACTTTGGTTATTGTCGGATGTCATTGGCAGTTCGTGCCGCTAGCTCTTATCTAAGCCCTTTGGATTTGCCAGCTCATGGTCGCGTAGCCTCCAAGTTTGTTCACTGTGCTCGGGAATATTTCAATAACCTGGATTTGCCAGTGGAAATTATCCCGCTCTACGGTTCTGTTGAACTTGGTCCGATTACCGGGATGTCGGAGGCAATTGTGGATTTGGTGTCCACAGGTCGTACCTTAAAAGAGAATGGCTTGATTGAAATTGACATTTTGTATGAGAGTACAGCAAGACTGATTGCCCATCCCATCAGTTATCGCCTCGATATTGATGGTATGAACAATTTGATTGAGCAGATTCGAGAATTGACTAAGGTCAGTGCTGAATCTTTAGTGAGTTAGTTATGATTCTTTAGTCAGTAGGGTGTGTGACTAACCCACCCTCGCAAGTAGAGTAAAAACTTAGTTGACATTTTACGGTACAACACGCTAATATAATTAGGTTGTCAAGGTCACTCAGCTGAGCAAGTAGATTAAACCCCTTTGAAGCCGCTGAGTTGCTAGGCGTTAAAGTCAGGACTTTAGCTAGATGGGAAAATCCAGGAATTATCCAAGGGATTAAAACACCATCTCGACAACGGAGAAAAGAATGATCCCGAATTATGCTCAGAGCCTTCAAAACCAAGTTAAAACTGAATAACAAACAGAAAACCTTGATGGCTCAACACGCCGGTTATTCAAGATGGATTTGGAATTGGGCGTTAGGCATGTGGAACGAGGCTTATAAAGAGGGACTAAAACTTTCAACTAACAAGCTCAAAAAGTTCTATACCAATCACGTCAAGCCTAACTATTCCTGGCAATATACCTTAAGTTCAAGGGTTTATCAGTTTGCATTCAGGCACTTATCAGAAGCATTTAACCGCTTTTTTCAAGGGAAAGCCAAGTATCCTAGATTCAAGAAGAAAGGCAGAAATGATCGCTTCACTATTGATAATTGTGGCCAAGTTATGACCTTTTCAGGGAGAAGATTAAAACTTCCGTTTATTGGGTGGGTTAGCACTTATGAACCTTTACCAGAAATCAAGACTAAGCGAGTCACAATTAGTCGAGTTGCTGATTCCTGGTATATCTCTGTAGCTTACGAGTTTGAACCGGAACCTACGGTTAAATCTAGAGAAAACCTAGGTGTTGATGTCGGAGTTAAAGTCCTAGCCACTTGCTCAGATGGAACAGTTTTTCCTAATCCCAGAGCCGACAAAAGGGCTAAGAAAAAACTAGCTCGACTTCAACGAGAATTATCTAGAAGACAGATCGGTTCTAAAAACAGATATAAAACTCAACTGAAGCTAGCAAAAGCCCATCAAAGAGTCACTAACATCCGGAAAGATGCCATCCATAAACTAACATCCTGGCTGAGCAAGAACCACGCTGTCATCGGCTTAGAGGACTTGAATGTTTCCGGTATGTTGAAAAACCACAAGTTAGCCGGTGCTATTGCTGATTCTGCCTTCTATGAGATTCGTAGCCAACTGGAATATAAGTCCGAGTGGTACGCTTCACAATTAGTCTTTGCCGATCGGTTTTTTCCATCCTCTAAAACCTGTTCTAGTTGTGGTCACATTCAAGAAATGCCACTAAAACAACGAGTTTTTAGCTGCTTCGCTTGCGGTGCAGTCAAGGACAGGGATTACAACGCAAGTGTGAATTTAGAGCATGTAGCCGAGGGCTTCTCGGTGATAGCCTGTGTTAGTGAGTAGGGCCGACCCCTCACGCAACCCACTTTTGGGTGGGAAGCAGGAAGTAAACGTTAACGTGCTAATTATACCGCGTTATATCAGTTTTACAGAGCAGTATAGCATGGACTGGCAAGAGATATCTGGTAACTGGGTTTTAATCCCCAATCGTCCCACCGGGATTATCCATTTCCTGGGTGGGGCGTTTATTGCTACAGCACCCCACGTAACTTACCGATTGTTACTGGAAAAATTAGCAGCTCAAAGGTATGCAGTGATTGCGACACCGTTTGTGAATACCCTCGACCATATTGCGATCGCACGAGATGTACTCAACCGCTTCGAGACTACTCTAAATCGCTTACAGGTAACCAATGTTTTAAGGAAACGGTATCTACCCATCTATGGTATCGGCCACAGCATGGGGTGCAAACTGCATTTGTTGATTGGCAGCCTCTTCAGTGTAGAGCGAGCTGGTAATATCTTGATTTCCTATAACAACTATTCCGCTGACCGTGCTATCCCCTTTGTGGAACAGTTAAACCTCAATCCTGTCTTTCAGGTAGAGTTTACTCCCTCACCCCAAGAAACTAACTATCTGATTACTCAACGCTATCAAATCCAGCGTAATTTACTGATTAAATTCACTGATGACGAGATTGACCAAAGTGTTAGCTTGACCCAAGCCTTAAAGAAACGTTTTCCAAATATGGTTGTGCTACAGCGGATACCAGGAAATCATTTAACACCTTTAGGGCAAGATGTGACCTTAAACCCAGGGGCAGTTTTTACCCCATTGGATGCCGTAGGTCAGTGGGTCAAGCAAGAAGTCTATCGCGATTTAAATCGGTTGCAACGGGAAATTTTGCGATGGTTAAATCCTCTAGCAGTGGCTTAAGGTTGTTCGCGTAGCGTGGCCAATAGGCCAAGGTTATTCTGTTGAAGGTTATTCTGTTGAAGGTTATTCTGTTGAAGGTTATTCTGTTGAAGTGGCGTAGTGGCGTGGCACACCTAAAAATGTTTGTTGGGTTGAGCGGTAGGGAAACCAAACAAAGCGTTACTGGTGTTGGGTTTCATTCTTCAACCCAACCTACGCTTATTGCACCATTTTAGATGTGTCGGTCCAGTAGGGTGCGTTAGGGACCGGCTCACCTGGATTTTTGGCCTATGGGCCAGGGTATGACAGCCGGTCCCGTAACGCACCACGATCAGCCATCGGTTGAAGCTTGTTCCCGTAGCGTGGCCAAAGGCCAAGGTTATTCTATTGAATGACTAATCACTAGGATAAGGTTTCGTCAGACTCTAGCACTGTGGTAGATTCCGACAACGGAACAGTTTTCTGTGAACTGGAACAATCACTATCGGGCATGGTTTCCTCCTCTAGCACTGTGGTAGATTCTGACAACGGAACAGTTTTCTGTGAACTTGAAAAGTCACTATCGACCATGGTTTCCTCTGGTTCTGGCAAGGTGGAAGCCTGAGATTGTAGCGCTACCGATGACTCAGGGCTACTAAACGAGAATCTTGGCAAGGTTTTGGTTAAAGGTTTCAGTGCTTCTAATACTTCCTGAGCCGACTGATAGCGACTTCGGAAGCTATAGCGCACCATTTTGTTGACCACTGTAGCTAATTCAGGACTGACCTGTGCCTTATCGAGCCAAATTACTTCTCCAGTTATGGGATCTGTGGGTAATTTGCTAGGAGGTATGCCAGTAAGCGATCGCACAGCAATCATACCTGTGGCATAAATATCACTGTTAAATCTTGGACTACCCACAGCTTGTTCATTAGGCATATAACCTTTAGTACCAATGCCCACCGTGAACTTAGTCAAATTTCGTCTTGGATGCAATTGATTAGTAATTTCTTTAACAGCGCCAAAGTCAATTAGCACCAGCTTCTGATCTGATTTGCGCCGAATTAGATTATCAGGTTTAATATCTCGGTGAATCACACTGTGACTATGGACAAACTGCAATGCCTGTAGAATATCTACCACTATCCCAATGACGTTGGCTTCAGGAAGAGGTTTCGGTAGTAACTCATTGCTGAGAGGATGACCATTAATGAACTCTTCAACTAGATAAAATTCTTGATTTTCATCAAAATAGGCTAACAGCTCAGGGATTTGGTGATGTTTGCCCAACTTTTCCAGAATTTCTGCTTCCGTTTGAAATAACCGTCGAGCCAGTTGCCAGTGTTGAGGATTATTGCTAGCAGGTTTGAGCTGCTTGACCACACAGGTCGGATTTCCCGGTCGCTGGGTGTCTTCAGCAATAAAGGTTTCGCCAAATCCTCCGGCACTAAGTCGTTTGATGATTTGATAGCGTCCACTTAACTTAGTCGCTAATAGTTCTTGTTCCCTCTCCTCCAGCAAATTCCTTAAATCATCCTGTCCAGAGATAATTTCTTGGACAATGGGCGCAGAAACGTAATGTTTAAGAGTTTGGCGTAGTTGCTGTTTATTCTTCAGGTCTTGCCTTGCTCCCATAGCGCTACAGAAAATACCACTGAGAGTCATGCTAACTAAAGGCACTGCTGTAGGCAAAATTAGCCCCTCATACACGAAAAATAGATAACTGATTCCTCCCCAAGTGATTACCCCGAGCACTGTCCAGCCTAGGCAAACTTGCCATCGCTTAATCCGACTGAATAAGTACCTGACGACATTAACCCCCAAAAATATCAACACTCCTCTGTGGATAGGATTGGGAATTGCTTGGACAATGGCATGACCTTCGAGTAGTGTTGCGATCGCATTAGCATTGATTTCTACCCCAGCCATTCTGTCGGACACAGGAGTCCGATGAAAATCTGGTAATGAGCTAGCAGTTGGTCCAATTAACACAATCTTGTCTTGGAAATACTTACCATCTTCTAGGCGAGTGTGCCAGCGATTATCGTCTAAGACATACCAGAAGGGAATAGATGTAAATGCATCCGAACCGTAGAAGAAAATATTCTCTGCTTTGGGCTTCGTCCTCAGTCCTGATTGCTGAGCAGCTGCCTTCGCGTAGCGTGGCCTTTTGGCCAAGGTAGCCTCATTAAAGGAAGGTACTGTAAAAATCAGCTGATCAGATGTTTCTGCCAATTCTGGATTATTCTTAGCCCAAACTTTGGGAAACTGATTGGCTAGACGATAGATTCTGCCATCCGGCTCAATGGGATAATTAATAGAACCTACAGATAGCTGGGGTCTCTCAAACACAGAATTTGGCTTAACTAGCTTGATAGTCTCACCTTCAACAGTTTCGTAAGTCTCATACATAGCGGCCAGAGTAACCCTTTCGCCATAGTTTTCCAGCACCTCTCTCAACCGTTGATCATCTGCCTGGCCGTAACTACTGGGACTATCTAACACAATACTGAGGGCGACAGACCTAGCTCCAGCAGCCATCACACGCTCAATTGCTGTAGCATAAGCAGCTCGTTTCCAAGGCCAGCTTTTGATAAGTTCTAAATCAGTTAGTGCTTGAGACTCATCATTATAATAGGATTGATTTAAATTCAGAGACTCCTCATCAATTGCCAAAATCACTATATTGTCTGGGGGAGTCACCGGACCCCTAAGTTGGAAAAACCAAGCTTGGGTTTGTCTTTCCATCCGTTGCACTCCCTCCCAATCCCGAGCCGTTGAAATTGATCCGAATAGGGGAAAAAAAACAGCTAGTATAAAACCTAATCTAGCTGGATTTAACCGAGTGTTATGCTGTGATGATGTATCTTTATTTGTAGAAATATCTGTATACTGAGTTGGTGTATGGGAAGGAATAATCTTCCCGAACCACCCCCTAGGATTAATAAACATTTTGATTATTTTAATCGTTTATTATCTATAGTATCGAAGCAAATTTATTAGCTGCATAAAGATTATTAAAGCCTGTTTAAAAAGTTGGTTAAGGAATAATTTCAACAAGACTTACGGCAAACTGAAACCAAACTCTATAAATAGTAGGGTGCGTTATTAACTAGATTCACTGCGTAATATCATGTCCGGGAGCATTGGTATTGTAAAGGTTGGGTAATCGGTAATTATTAATCGGCAATGACTAATGACTAATGACTAATGGCTAATGGCTAATACCAATTTTGGAAATTACGGCTACACATAAATTTTATCTCCCCATCTCCCCATCTCCCCATCTCCCCACACTCCCTACTCCCTACTCCCTACTCCCTACTCCCTAAAACTATTGAAAACTACTATCAATTAAATTGGTATTACGTCATCCCAACCCGTTTGGTTCTTAGAGTAACATTAACCCCTTCAGTGGATTGCTCCAATACTAATAATGGCGTTGGTTTTGCCTTTTGATCCCAACGCATGCAAACAATACGTCCTTGAATTGTTGGTTGCCAGGTATCATTGTCCGCATCTGGACTAAGAAATGTTTCAATACAGTCAATAATTTGGCTAACGGTTGCCGAGGTGCGTTGAGTGGGTAATTTCATTAACTTAACTTGAATACGGAAAAGCACTCCCACACTGCGTTTACCTCGAATTTCAGTCTCGTACTTAACATCAAATATTTCATTAATTTTACGACCTGACGTACTAGCAACACCGATAACATTTCTAGAGTCTTGAGTAGGTCGTAATGCTATACTGATTAACTGTTTTATTCGAATTTTAATTTGATTGATAACTCCAAAGTGGAATACCTCTTCTTCCATTCGCATTCTGAGGTAGTCCAGATTAAATTCCCGCGAGTGAACCAAATCGGGATTTGATTCCATTTTCCGGATGGTATTAAGCGCCAGCTTTAACTTTTTTCGGAGATCAGCAGTTTTATACTGCTCCAATTTGAGCTTTTTGTCCCTATCCTTGAATTGCAGCTTACCATACACTACTAATCCAATCACCACTAAAGCTAGTCCAATAGACACAAAAATCCAATGATTAAAATTCCCCAGTTGCCCAGCAGAGCCAGACGTCTTGGGAATGGTAGATGGAGGTGAGGATGCAATTTTCACAGGTACAAAAACCTGAGTCCGTGATTCTCTGAAGATGAGATGATGGGACATAATCACTATCGAATAAAACTCAAAACCTCTTGACTAGGATTACCTTAGCGTGGATATCGTAAAAAATTTGTAAGCACCTGCTATTATTCGCTTTTGAATCAGTTAGTCAGAGACAAATGCTAATTCGCAGTATCTACATATAAATGTTTTTTACTTTCTTTTGGAAGCCTTTGTCCTTCTCCTTAGAAGGAGTGCTACGGAACTTCCCTTGTCCACTGCAGGAGTGGAGCTTCAAGCCATATCCATCCATGGCCTTTGGGCCACGCTACGCGAACGGTGATTAGTTTCGACTAGTTAGTCTTTGGGTACTAACCTATATCATAACCTGGTGTTCGCCACCAGTTTCTAGCTATAAGGAGGCGCATTAGCTGAACCAATCATCCAGAGGTTTTCCTCAGCAGAAGCGTCCCAAGGATATAACGGGCTTTCCGCACCCCTACGGGAAGGCATCCAAAGCATCTATAGTATTGTGCCAAGTATTGTGGCAATTTGGGTAAGCAATTGAAGCCTTTTCCATGGAAGCCTTTTGCCTTAGTTTAGTAATAGTGTTGCTATGGTAGATTACCCAAAGCCTAACTTAAGGAAGAATTTCAAGATACTCTATAGCTTATGTATGTAAGCATTCAGCTAAGGCCGATTGGCGCTATAGCTGATATGGGATAAGGCAATAGCTTAGCTATTTAGAACAAGGATGCTTTGCTCCGTAACGTTGCTTAGTAAAATCAATCGGTTTACCCCAAACAACGTGGAGATAATATGCCCCACGATACTTTAATTTACCGATCGCTTCCGGTAAAAGCACACCGTTGAGCTTTGGCTGTCGCCAACGGATACCACGATACTTACCAACAATTTTTTCTAATTTCATCTCAAAAGTTACCGGTTTATTTTCATAGGTAATACCACGGTAAGTGAATTTCATTATTTTATCCTCTTAATTGTTTGTGATATCTGTAATTGATCACTCCAAGTCAGAGCCTATACTTAGATAATTACCGAAAGTTAGACTAACGGAACAGTAAGCATTCAGCTTAGAGCTATCAGCTATCGGCTGATTGTTCGCGTAGCGTGGCCCATTCGCGTAGCGTGGCCAATAGGCCAAGGCCAAGGTTGTCCAAGATAACTGATGTACTCGTTCCCCTCAGGAAAATTCCTAAGTTTTGCTTGATTGAAAAACTGACGGCTGTTGTGCTGATACCTGAATGCTTACAAGTAACAAATCTGAGTGAGTGACTTTACTCCTAACACCCTTGATTTTATGTAGAGAGCAGTTGAGTGGTAGCTAAACCCAACAAAACTATTGCCAAGGTTGATTTCACTATGTTAAAATAAACCCTTGCAGCTATAAAATTCAGTCAACCAGGTAAGAAATTGACCGAAACAGCAATAAATTTAACTATCATCTTGATGATACCCAAGCTGCTGTAGTTTGGAATATCAATCAGGATTGCTCCCTTAGCTACCTTCTTATTGGTCAGTTGATCATCAGGACATTATAAAATTTGCCTATCGGATTTTCCGTTGAGAAACCAGTGATTAGCCCATCTTGCTGATAGTGTGGCAATGCGTTCGCGTAGCGTGGCCTACGGCCAATCGCGTAGCGGCTCCATTCGCGTAGCGTGGCCCATTCGCGTAGCGTGGCCAATAGGCCAAGGCCAAGGAGCATCCCATAACTAATCTCATCACTAAGGGTAAACAACCCCCGCTCTTACCTGTCTTTTTCTAGTTGGTATTATTCTTAAGCATTAAATAAACTGCCCAAATCCCCATGGCTCGCAAATAGTGACTAGCCCGGAATGTCCCTACTGCTGTAATCGCTTCTGGTGTCCTAAATTGCAAGCCATGATCATAAACCTGCCCCACCACTGCTTCAGTCATACCTAAAGCTTCATCTTTCATGCCTTGCTGAATCAGAAATGCTGCTAATCCAAAATTAATTCCTGTCCACACTTCCATCGGATGAGTAGCATCGGGATCTTCTGGTGTGCCATCGGGTCTGACTCCATTAGCTGCTCCCAGTTGACCCTGATGGAACTTTAAAAAACAGGCATCATACACAGTCTTGAGGGCTGAGAGAGTACACTCTGGTGGCACAATATCCGGTAATCCCAGTAACTGAGCATAAAATTGACCACATAACTGGTCTGCCATCACCACATCTGAGCCACTTTCACTATCTAGTTGATAGTACTGCCCATTCCACAGCTTTTCTTGATAAATTGGCATAGCTTGTGCTAACCACTGGCGATAGCAGTCAATGGTGTCTTGAATGGAATCTAGCTCAGGTACTTCTACTAATGGGGATGTTGGTGGATAATTCTTGGTCAGAATTTCTCCAATTGCGATCGCACTCTCTAAGGCCGCTAACCACAACCCCCCACAGTAAGCACTTACTCCCTGCAATCGCCAATCATCAAAGGTCTGATCTGGTGCCCCATAGTTTTCGGGGATCCCATCTCCATCTTGGTCAAACCCCTTGAGATAAGCCAGTGCCTTGACAATGGATGACCAGCACTCCCACAAAAAGTCTATATCTGTAGCGCTATAAAAAATAAAATCCCGATAGACTTGTAAAACAAAGTCACTGGCTAAATCCTTCCACTGGTTACAATCCTGGTAGCTAGTATAATTGGTCTGTTGCCAAGGATGCTCATTGGGCGCTCCTAGGTCATGGGGAGTAGCATCCGCAATTTTACGGACAGCTTGAGCTTGGTTGTAGCCAATAATACGCAGTGTTTCATCGCTGGTCGGGATAGCCCGGGCAAAGGCTTCTAGCACCGCTTTATCCAGTTTCGGCCACAGCATTGCTAGGGCAAAAGAACCATAGAGCCGCACATCCAGGCTTTCGTACCAACGGTAATCTAGACATTCTAATACACCAAACTGTCCAATTGGGTCAAGTTCAGTTGCTGCTGTCCAGAGAGTACCGCCATCCGTGAGCAAGTAAAGCTCATTAAACAAGGCCATTTTGAACCAATTGGGTAAATCCTGCTGATTTAAGACCGGTTCTTGCCATGATTCAATTTTTTCTCGCCACAGATCATGGTGCTTGAGAGCAGTTCGCACCATTGACCAGCCATTATTACCGTTGCGTCCAAAAAAGTCCGTGTATCTCCGGTAATAGTTAATACCTAATTTAAATTCTGTCACTGGGAAGTCCCAAGCCAGGATAAAAGGAATTTTGCGGGTTTTACCTGGACGAATAGTGAAGCGAATTGCGATCGCACACGCAATTTGTTCTCCTGGTGCCGCTGGGGTTTCATCTTGATGGTCTACCAAGCTACCATCCGTAGCAAAGGTATCCCAAACCTCAGCACCATCACCAACTGGATTCCAGCGACCGTGGTAAAATACCTCCATACTGGGATTAGTAACTGTAGCGAGGCACAATTGTCCTTCCCCTTCTTTAATCTCATCCCCCAGTCTCACCCGGTCTAGAACAAATCCGACCCGATAGTGATCCACAACCCACTGATTCAAATTCCCCGTACTATCTCCCCACCGAGGCTGGTACTCATACACCGGGCTGCCATCATCCCTTACCCGCACCTCGGGATTTTTAATTGCATTGGTAAACCAACCCACCATATTCTGCCAAGTGAGCATGATGCTAACCGTAATGGGGGTATCAGTAGGGTTGTGAGCCGTCCACTCAAACACCGCCACCGGGTAACTACTTTCCTGATAACATCCTGCCCAAATCGGAGAAAACTGCTCACAGGTTAGTTCAGTCTGAAAGACATTTTCATAGGTAAACCAACTGCGAGGATACAAAGCATAGTAGTGACCAGAAACCTCTGAGCTGTTTTCCTCACCTTTGCCTTGTGTTGGATACCATTGCCAAGAGCCTAGCTTACCATCCTCTGGTGGTTGAGTACATAAAGCATAAGCCATCGGCTGAGAATGCTCTGGTTGTTCAAATACACTAAATTGACAAGGGGGGAGGCTTGTAAAGATGTGTTCTCCCCCATCCAAGTGCCATAAATTAAAATCTCCTCGGGGAGAGCGACCAATACAACCAGCACCAAATCCCCCCAAGGGCATGCCGTGCCAGGGACCATCATCAAGATTACTTGGGTAACGGACAGTATAAGGGTTATCCCAGCCTAGTCCCAGGGGGCGTTGCCAGCTACACTCAGGAATTTTTGGACGTGGTGGTTGATAGATCATTACAGGGACACAAATTAGGCTATTGATTTTATAGTTGAGCTTTCTTCTAAATACTCCAACGTTTTAAGCAGACGAACTGCTGAGTGATAGGCTTCTTCAGTTAATTCATGACGTTCCTGAGGGCTATCCACTAGGTCATTCACCACTAACTGCAAGCAAACAATCATTGGGGTCAGGTGAGTTCGCACTTCATGGGAGGTCTTGACTAACTCCTTTTTGACCACATTTTTAACCTCTCCATCGCTATTGTGCTCAAACTGCATCTTGTACAAACGAGAGTAGTAACCCTCCTTCCTAAGCAGTTCCTCATGGGTGCCAATCTCAACCACTTGCCCTTTGTCCATAACCACGATTTGATGAGCTTTTTGGATCGTGGACAGTCGGTGAGCAATCACTACCGTTGTGCGATCGCGACAGAGTTCATCAATAGCTTGTTGTACTAGCCGTTCGGAAACCGTATCTAAGGCACTGGTTGCTTCATCTAAAATTAAAATATCTGGATTCCGCAGCAGTGCCCGGGCAATGGCCATGCGTTGGCGTTGTCCACCGGATAAGAGTACACCGCGATCGCCTACTTTGGTATCAAACCCTTGGGGTAATTGCATGATAAATTCATAGGCATTGGCTCGTTTAGCTGCTGCAATGATATCTTCCTCGGTCACATCTGTCATTCCATAAGCAATATTGTTGCGCACCGAATTATTAAATAAAAACGTATCCTGACTGACAACCCCCATCGCTTGTCTGAGGGAACGGATATCGTAATCCTTCAAATCTGTGCCATCGATAGTGATTCGTCCTTCAACTGGGTCATAAAATCGTGGCAACAAATCTGCCAAGGTTGACTTACCGGCACCGGAAGCACCTACCAATGCCATAGTAGTGCCTTTAGGAATCGACAAATTCACCCCATTGAGTACCGAATCCTGATGACCAGGATAGGCAAAGGAGAGATTTTCAATGCGAATTTCTTGGGATAGCTTGGTGTAGATATTTTTGCCATTGCTCATGATCGGTTTGTTGTCTCTGCGCAAAAAATCCGCCACGATTGCTGTACTAGCAGACACATTAGCAAACCGACTTCTTTGCCCATTCAACTGACTGATTACTGGTAACAAACGGAATAGTAAAAATAAATAAATCCCCAAAACAGTAGATATCGCTTCCAGTTCTTCTGCTGAACTATCTTTCAATAGGATATTTTTGCCCACAAAGACGATGGCTAAAATTGCCAATATTCCCGAGACTTCATTAATGGGGTTAATTGCCGCAAAATTAGCTTGAGATTGAAATTCAGCCTGTTCACGTTCATCAATAAAATTCTCAATCCGTTGATATTCATATTGTTCATTACTAACTGATTTAATCAACCTAATTCCTGTTAATATTTCTAGTAATGCTCCTGAATATCCTCGGGATTTTTCTGAGAGAATTTTACCAAATTTTTTAGAGCGCTTAACAAAAAATTGATTAATAACGAATACACCAAGTAATAGAATGCTTGTTGCAATAGTGAGTTGCCACGAAATCGAGATTAGAAGAAATACAAATACAAAAATTGTGATTACCGTCGTAAATAATTGAATGGCAATTTTAATGGCATTTGCGGCTCGACCAATTTCTTGACTAATCCGATTTATAATATCACCAATTTTGGTTTTGGCATAAAAATCTAGATCCACATCCAGGAGTAATTTAATCCCTTCTTTACGAAAGGTATTAATTAATTTTTTGGATAAATCGGTAGACACTAAGATATTGACATAGTTAGCTATATTTTTCAGGACAATGGCTAAGAGCACTACCAGTACCATGAACAGCAAGCGATCGCCCCCTTCAAAGCCCTCAAAAAGAGCCATGGTTTTCTGAATGATAGGCGGGGCTTTGCTTAACTCTAGTTTCTTTTGACCTAAAAATTCCAGCACTAACGGCACAATTATGGTTGTACCGACACTATTAAACATGGCACTGGAAAATCCCAGCAGGACAGTCAAGACAATCAAGATAGGATGCCGTAGTGCGTAGCTAAGGAGTAATCGATTAGGAGACATGATTACTGTTTTTTTTATTGTTGAGTGTTGACTGTTGGTATAACTGTTGGTATTGGGGAAGACTTACTTATACTCCATTCAAGCATAAACAGTCAACAAAAAAGTTGTTAGTTAGTGAGCCAAATTATATGTTGAACAGCTTAGCAGATTATAAATCAGCAATAACATCTGCAAGAACTGCCGCCATGGCATCAACACTATGGTATTTTACACATAGCTCCCTGGCTTGAAGTCCTTTATGATTGGCAACATCTGGATTTTGAAATATCTGTTTAATCTCCTGAGCTAGTTGTTCTGGCGAACTAGGCTTAACCAGATAACCGGTATCACCTAAAATTGTTGGGATATCCCCAACACGGGTAGACAAAACTGGTTTACCCATTGCCATACCATCTGTCAATTTTAAGGGAAACTGAGCTCTAGCCGCCAGAGTATCTCGCTGGGGAACCACCACAATATGAGCTGCTGACAGAACTTCTGGCATTTCTTCCACTGGGGTTCTGGGCAATTTAATAATCCAACGCCCCCATTTTTTGATGAGTTGTTGATCATAATCATCATAGGGACTGCCTCCGACAATCACCAATCTTAAGTCTGGCTGATTGAGATACTCTAGCGCTATTAAAACATCTTCAACTCCTTTGTGGGGTCGTGGCGCACCAGGAAACATTAGCACCCGATACTCCGATAACCCATAACGCTTGCGGCTGAGTTCTGGGTCATAGTGCTTCGGGTCAAACAGATCGGTATCTTTACCATTGGATAGATAAACACCACCGAAGCGTTCCTTGAGAAACTGAGTATCTATAGTGATAGCGTCAGCATAATTGATCAAGTTTTCTAGCCATTTGATATATAAGGGATGGTCTGGATATCTCAATTGACCATCTTTGGTAAGAATATCCCTACCGAACTGTTTAAGACTCGGACGATACTGCCATTGGTCGCCACCATACCAACTTAGTTCCCAATCATCCATATCCAGGATGATTGGACGACGGCTAGTGAACTTTTTCAGCACAGACAGACCAAAACTGGTGGGTTTGGGTTTTACGGCATAGATAATATCGCCATCTATCTTTTTTAACAGGTCTCGGGCAGCGGTTAAGACCCCAGGATATTTACCACCAGGGACTGAAGTAATGGTAAAATCAGAAGGAGGAGTAGCGTATAACTCCTTCCCAAACATAAATCCCACAATCTCTATGGCATAGTTGAGCTTTTTCAGGACTTGTCCTAGCAAAAATGCCCGGATAGCACCACCTCCGGACAAGTCACTGACAACTAGGGAAACTTTTTTGTTCATCGGATTTTGATAAAACTGGTACACGATACATGGTGATCAACCTCTCGTGTGAAAGTGATTAGTCCCCTCGGGTTTAGCAAGATGTCCCAACTACCACGCACTAATGGTCACTAAAGAGGGAGTTGGGAGTCGGGAGTCGGGAGCGGTGCGACCCGTGGCGAATTTAATTACGGGTCAAGCGCAAGCCCTGGGAGTCGGGAGTAGGGGTAACAAAATTGAATTTACCTCATAATTATGGAATTGTCCGATAATCTCAACTCGGGAGCTATTCGGAAGTGCTTACCAGCTAAACCCTTAGTGCTAAGGGTCAAATCTCAGGAAGACCAACCATTACCTTTCGATTTAGGTGGGGTGATTGACACTTTGCTAGATAAAGACTTTAATCAGGGAAATGGAAAATGGCGCATAGAATCAGAATTCCCGTTTCAAGTGCTATAATCTCAGGTGTGATCAACTATCACCCTTTCCACACCCTAATCTAATCAAACAAAAAATCGACGAACGACACTAACCCCTAAAGCGTTGAACGTTTCAGGGGTGTGGTAGATAGAAATTTAGAATATAGTTCAGAACGGGAAGAAGGGAAACACAGGGAACAGAGGTAAGTAAAACTTGACCATTAGATCTGGCCAATCGGTAACCCTGTCCCTATGTCCCTACTACATAGTTTTAGATCTTGGAATTGGTGATTATAGTTAATCCTTAATTATACCCTACAAGGGACGCCTAAGGCGAACATCCTTAATCCTTAATCCTTAATCCTTAATCCTTAATCCTTTATGCTACGGGAACCCTAAGGACATTATCCTTGACCCCATGGCGCTTCTGATGCCATTGCCAGGCGTGGGACAAGATGGTGTTGATATGGGAATATTGGGGATACCAACCCAGAAGTTGTCTGGCTTTGTCACTACTACCGACCAAAGCGGGGGGATCACCAGGACGGCGATCGCATTCTATAGCTTTGATGTTTTGTTTTGTGACAAATCTGGCTGCTTCAATGACTTCTTTGACTGAGAAGCCGTTGCCATTGCCTAAGTTAAAGATTTGACTATCCCCACCCTTTAACAAATAGTCCAACCCCAAAACATGAGCAGAGGCTAAATCTTTGACGTGAATATAGTCCCGAATACAAGTTCCGTCAGCTGTGGGATAATCGGTACCAAACATGGAGATGGACTCCCGTTTACCTAAAGCAGTGAGCAGCACTAAGGGGATAAGGTGGGTTTCGGGAGTGTGATCTTCCCCTAGCCTACCCTCTGGGTCAGCACCAGCGGCATTAAAATAGCGGAAGGTTACGGATTTTAAATCATAGGCGGTATGGAAATCCGATAGAATCCGCTCTACCATTAATTTACTCGCCCCATAAGGATTAATTGGGTTTTGGGGATGATCTTCTGGAATCGGTACAGTTTTTGGTACCCCGTAGGTAGCACAGGTAGAGGAAAAGACTAATTTCTTAATAGATGCTGCTACCATAGCTTCCAGGAGTGTTAGTGTCCCGGTGACATTATTGCGGTAATATTTAGCAGGGTCAGTTACCGACTCTCCTACATAGGCATAGGCAGCAAAGTGCATCACTGCACTGATATCATAGTCACTAAAAAGATTGTCGAGTAATACCCGGTCATTGGTATCACCGACAATTAGCTTCACCTTTAGAACGTCTTCGACTATGTCTCGATGACCATAGACTAAATTGTCTAGAACCACCACGTCGTAGCCAGCTTCCAAGAGTGCTAATACAGCATGGGAGCCAATATATCCGGCACCCCCTGTAACTAGCACAGTTGCTTTGGATTGCGACACTTGAATACCTCGCGCTTACTAGATTTTTGCTTTTACCAAATTATTCCCTGGGATAGCTTGTAATTCCGCAAAATTCGGTAAAATAGCAATCCCATTAGGAGATGCCAGAGTTGATTTGGTGATGCTTAAACCTAATTGTGACGCAATAGTCAAGCTGATTAATTATGCCGCTTAATTATTCTGGCTTCAAGCCCCACGTCCTAGCGGTAAGGAGGTCGTGGGATTCAATGCCTGTCAGATGCGCTTTGACAACAGTTAAAACAATGTCCCATCCATCAGGATGCTCACGGGGGAGTGCTTATCTAGTTTGGGGTAAGGTAGTATTTCTGAGATAATCACAACCAAGATGGATGTCTTAAGGAAACCCTGAGGCTAATAACGGCTAATAACAAAGGCTTGGTTGTCATCCCACACTTTCGAGATAGCAAAGTGTGGGTGGTTATCACTGTGCGTCCCTAATCAACTAACTTGACAATCAACTAATTTCACACGACCAGTCTGAACATTATCAAATATCCGATTAATCTGGTGGCGTTCTGCGTCGCTTATATTGTAATCGCAGAGGAAGGCACTCGTCAGCTGTAAATACTCTTGACGGCTCAATTGACCCCTGGTAATCATCTGGTTTACCATTGTCTCTATGTCCAGGTTGGATTGGCGTTCAGGTGTAGACGCCACAGATTTATGGTTTAGTCGGTGGGAAATCAAAAATGGCCATTCTGGGGATAGAGCGATTTTCATGGTTATTTAGCACCTCTGTATAATTCAATCGAGCCAACCTTAACGGTTAGGGTCAAAGGAAGTATTTCGAGTAAAGAATAAATTTTGGTATAATAGTTTACTAAAAACCTCCTTGAACATTTACTCTCTGTTTATTCTCTGTACCAGGTAAGCTGGCAGTGTCTTTACCCGTTTATTATTATCATGACACCGCCATTAAAAGCAAGATATCACAGCAAAGAAAGAAAAAAACACTTAATTATTAATGCTACCGACTGATTTGCTAATTAGTAGACAAAATGGCGAAGAAATAATTCCCAAACGGTTGCTGATTAACAATCAGACCTGTGCTATGGCAGCTGAGTTAATCCACTGCTTTATTGAGGCTACTGGTAGTACCCAAGGGGAACTAGACCGTAAGTTGTCTGATTGGGAAGGAGATAGTCCTGACTACCGGGTTAAACGAGGTTTAGCCCATATTCTTAAAACGAGCTTCAGTACCTTTGAAGTTGTTAGCCCCATAGACCCTAAGGAACTCCGTCAACGAGTCTTTGCTCTGGCGGCTCAATCTGTTCCTAGTCGCCAGGCAACTCAAGAGACTCTAGAAACCCTCAGCACTGCTTTATCTAAGGAATTAAACCAGGAAGTGTTGCCTGAGCAAATTTCTAAAGGACTTTATGCGGATTTACACGAAAATCGTATTCTGACTCAGTTCGATCACCCAGCACCAGAGGCATTACTACATCGCTATAATTTATCTCAAGTTCAGGGTATTTTTTATCGGGCATCTGAGATGACTCTGAATGCTCACCGGAATGTTCCAGGGGAGTATAAGCTATTAATCCGCTATTTGAAGTTGTTTCAGCTGATGACCTACATTGAAGGGGATGCGGATCATGGCTTCACGATTACTATTGATGGACCGACTAGTTTATTTAAGCCGAGTACTCGCTATGGTTTAGCGATCGCAAAACTGATTCCAGCCTTACTACACGTTACTAAATGGAGTCTCAAGGCTACCTTACAAAGCCGTGACCCTTACAGCGGTACGATCAAGACGGGGCATTTTAGCCTTAATGACCGCTGTGGCTTGGTGACTCACTATCCCCCTGGTAAACCCTACGACAGTATGTTAGAAGCTTCCTTTGCGAAGCGTTGGGAATCTCAGAAAACTGAGTGGGTCTTAGAGCGAGAAGTGGATTTAATTCCTATTCCTGGTAGTGTGATGGTGCCCGACTTTCGGATTGTTCATCCTGATGGGCGAAATTTCCTATTAGAAATTATTGGTTACTGGCGTCCAGAGTATTTAAGGAAGAAATTCGCTCAGGTGCGCAAGGCCGAATGTGATAATTTGATTCTGGCGATTTCGGAACGGTTAAATTTGGAGAAAGCTGGGGTTACGGTGAAGAATTTACCAGCTCAAGTTGTTTGGTTTAAGGATAAACTTTCACCGAAAGCTGTGTTGGAGCTTTTGGAATAGTTTGGGGAAAGGCACAGTTGTTGAGGGTTATAGCAGGGAGCAGGGAGTAGGGAGTAGGGAGTAGGGAGCAGGGAGTAGGGAGTAGGGAGTAGGGAGTAGGGATGCATCGCTTTTCTCATACTTCGTGCTCTGTTGACAACAAGGATAGGTTGACAATGTAAACTTTTATTACTGGATTCAAAACTTCTGGACAAAAGAGTGTTAATAGTGCTGATAGACTTCTTTCGTTAGTCTGTAGTCTATGGGCTTACTCAGTTTCTCTATGCCGGTGATTACCCCTGATGCTATATGCTTAACTATTTTCAAAGTCTGCCTTCTTCTGTAAAGGTTATTTTAGGATCGTTCATTGTTGGATTTATCTTGGCTGGATTGCTAAATATAAGTTACTTCCCCTCAATTTTAACTACACTTAATGATGAGGGTTTAGTTGACGTTACATTATTGGTTCAAACAGAAGACAATCAACCTATAGAAGGTGCAGAAGTACAATTTAACAGTAAGGGAGCACCAACAACTAAATATACTACAAAAAGTGGCTATGCTGAAATTAAAGTACCTGATCGAGAAAGTGTTGAAATTAATATAACTAAAGAAGGGTATGAAATTTTAGTGGAAATAATTAATCTGGAGGTAGATCCGGACACCAACAGAAAATTCAAATTAAAGTCTAATAAGTTATCAAAGTTAGAGTTGAAGATTGATTATCAACACTATACAGCGGAAAATGAAGTTTTTCCACTAACTCTATCCTTAATGAAACCGGATCTAAACAGTCCTTTAATTCAAAAAATATTGCAAACCATTGATATTGATAGTGTTCCTTTAGTAGCTCGTAATGATGTTTTTAACAACATCAATAAATTCATAAATGAGAGTGGCAATCAAGAAGTAATAAATGTTACTTCGGGTGTTCAGATCGCGAGTCAAGATAAATTGGATGATACTAAAGTATTAGTAAATAGAGAAGAAGGAGTTGGGGACTTTTCATTAGAATACACAAATAATTCTATTAAATTTCTACAAGATGATTTCTGTGAGAATTTGAGTTATGCACCGGTTTTAGGTCAATTTAATACCGATGATGACAGTAAATATACATTTTTAATGTATAATCATGATCAAGGAAAAGTACTTGGGAATATTATACAATACCCAAAGCTTTCAGATATTGTTAAGTATGGACAAAAACATTACTATCGTTTGAGTGCCTGTAAAAATCGGGACGTTTGGATTAAAAATATTATTGGTAATAATCCTGATTTTCGTGGTTTGCTCGGCTTTAACTATCCATTTGTTATTGATATAGATGAATTTGAATCTTTTGGCTGTGGAGGCAATGGAGCAATTTTTTCAATTGAAAAAATTGCTTCATTGCCTTATGTTAAATTTATTGATTTGGTCAACAATAATCAAGAACCGGTCAGGATAAATTCTATAACTTATGATTCCATTAAAAAGAGTCCTTACGAGCTTACAGTTGCAGATCAAAGGAGTAGCATTTTTGAATCTAGTGATACTTGGACACAAGAACTCAACATTTCTTTGAAACCTGGGAATAATTTTTTAATCCCCATAGAGTTTGGTTTTAATGCTCAATATATTGAGGAGTATTATCATAATCTGGGTTTAAAATATTTTGATAAAAGTAAACTTGTTAATCTTAAAAAAATTTATGTTACTAAGGCTTTATCGAAGCCAGAGTCGAAAAAATTTTCCAATACGTCAGATTATAAACAGCAAAACAGACTACTTACGACTCCTATCACTCTTTCTCAAGAGTTTATAAACAGTACTAGTTCTTTAAGTGAATTATCGGAGTTAATTCCTAATAGAATTGCTGTCGGTTCGATTTTAAATGTTAAGTCAATAAAAATAAATGGTAAAAGCATCGATATATTACCACCCAGTGATGAGCCTACTGTCTATATATCCACTTATCTACAGGCTGGAAGTTGTCCATACTTGGTGGTTTATGATCCTAAACAAGATGGCTGGTTAGAACTAGGCACAATTTTATATGCCAGAAAGAATAAATCCTTACAGCAGGAGGAGCTGCATAGCCTGGGGGATAGCGTATCGAAAATTAGGATAGAGGAACGAGAAGCAGAAATTACTTATATTGATGCACTTTCAATTGTTTACACTGACCCCGAAACAGAAAAGGTAGAGGAAGTCATTTATCCAATGACTGAGTTACAAAAGGTGGATGAAGACTATTTTAGTCTACATCAAGGAGAGGCTTTAGAGATTGACTTGGAACAATTTATTCCCGCTAATGCTTCCGATGTCAAACTCAAGATTAATGGTTATTACCAGGTTTTACAGGAAGAGCTGTCCTAATTTGGCCTATGGCAACGATGCTTGAATTATACTCCTAAGCCAAGATTGATAGGACTTTTGGCATAATTTAGTACATTAGTACTGGTTAACTTCAGTTAAAGGATTCGGTTAAAGGTAGAAAGAGGTTTTCCCTTTAACCTTTAACCGTCACCAAGGGCAATTTAGCCCTGCAGTTTCCCAACAGGATTATTCCTTCAAGGGTGTTTCAAATATCACCACATGGTTGAAATTGGGCAGCAAACGCTGAAGAGATTGCTGATAGGCTTCCGCATCACTGCGCCGATGAAATCGAGCTACGGTTATGCGTTGCCTCTTAGGTAGGTGCCGAATGACACACCACGGCTTTAATCGGTCTCGGTAAGTTTGTCGAGTTGATATCATATAGTGAAATACCCCATTTCTATGGGTTGTTTTAAGAAAGGCGATCGCCCAGTAGTTTTGCGGCCTCTTGGGTGATCGCCGAATATTCTATTTACTATTAAATATGTAGTTGCGTAGTTTGTCAAGTCCAAAATGGGATTAATTAGGTTACGAGTTCGAGAATTAGCAGCGGAGAAGGGTTGGACCTTGAAAGAAGTTTCCGATCGTTCTGGAGTAACCTATAGCACTGTGGCTAGTTATGCCCGACGTGACGCCATGAGTATGACGGACTTTACAGCAATTCTGAAGCTAGCCCGGGCCTTTGATGTTATGGTTGAAGATTTGGTAGAGGTTATCGAAGAGTAGGGAGTAGGGAGTAGGGAGTCGGGAGTAGGGAGTCGGGAGTCGGGAGTCGGAACCCACCCCTAACCCCTCCCAGGAGGCAGGGCTGTTTCATTCTCGCCAAAAATAGATGGGGAGATGGGGAGATGGGGAGATGGGGAGATGGGGAGAAAAGGAGCGCGAATAGTCGGAATTTTGGCCAAATTTATCTAACCCTCCTCGAAGGCCGAATCACGAATTGTTAGTCATTGGAGTTGCTTCCTCCCAACTAATTTGTCAGATTTTAATGACTAAATTGGCGGATTTTTCGGGAAATTTTAGTTTATTTCCCTATCCCCCTATCCCCCTATCTCCAATAATCGTTAACTTATTAAAGTTTGAAACAGCCCTGCCTCCCAGGAGGGGAAGAGCGGGAAATGGGGAGAATTATCCCGGAAATTATTGTGTATTTTGATACATATTTGGATTAATTTATACGTAGCGATGCAGCGCGGTCTTGGGGATTTCCCCCACTCGCTATTGCATCAAGACAATAAAAGTACCTACTCGCCCCTTTGTAAAAAACCTACCCTTGTATAGCAGTCGCCAGGGCAGGCGCGGACATGACAAAAGTCTCAAACCTAAATAAGCGCAAGAGTTTGACTTCTGACTTCTGACTTCTGACTTCTGACTTCTGCTATAAAACACCCCACACCACTTGTGATCAGAATTGCGATAGTTTGCAGATACTCGCATAACAAACATGGTAGGTTTACTGGATTGGGAAAACTTAGCAACAAAAGGCATGAAATTGTTTTCTATGCTTTTTGAAACTCTAACCACTTAAGAAGATTGAAACTCGGCAAACCTTACTTCCTCAAATTCGTTTTTCCTAGCTTATCAGTGATGGATCGCTACATCGCTGCTGAACTCATCCCACCGTTTCTATTTGGTGTTGGCGGGTTTTCATCTATTGGTGTGGCTGTGG
>NZ_JAAHHU010000820.1:0-2145 GCF_010672095.1 Moorena sp. SIO3I6
CTAGTGCAATTCATACAGAACCAGATATTCTTCTGATTGATGAGGTGCTAGCAGTCGGCGATCTTCTGTTTAGGATGAAATGCTATAGAAAGCTGTCTGAATTACGGGATAAAGGTACAACGTTTGTTCTAGTAGCTCACAATCCTAATTCTATTCTATCTATTTGTGATTCAGCCATTTATCTTGAACGAGGAAAATTACTAGCAGTTGGTAAGGCGGCTGTGGTAATGCAACAATATGATCAAGATTTGTTTCTAGATAATAAACAGGAATCCAAAGGAGCTGTTTTCTTTAAAGAGAAACCAGCAGAACAAAGCACTGGTTTAGATATTATTGGCGTTTACTTTAGAGATGGACAAGGAAATAGGATTGACTATCCTCTCAGTGGTCAACCTGTATCCTTATGTGTTAAGTGCAAAGCTCACACAGAAATTTATAATGGAAGCTTTTGTATTATTTTTAGACAAAATTGTGGGGAAGGAGAACCATTATTAAATTTAGATAGTTATCTAGATAACACAATATTTAAAATTTCTAATGGAGTAGTTGAACTTCAGCTAGAAATGCCTTATCTTGGATTACAGCCAGGTTATTATTCTACTAAATTATGGGTTCAAAAACGACCTAAATATATCTACGACCACGTTTTATTTAAATTTCAAGTTAAAAGTAATAGTTTAATGTCAGAATGTCAATTTTATCAACCTAGAAAATGGAAAGTTTTATACCATTAATATATTGACCCGGTGGGTGGAATGGGCATCAGGCGTGGAACGGGCATCTTGCCCGTTTCATTTCCGGACGGACTGTCCCAACACTGGCTACCGAGAAAATGAGGGCTAGCCCAAAGGTGGTGCGTTACGGGGCGGGCTGTCCCAACACTGGCGCTCGAGGTTGAACATGAGGGCTAGCCCGCCCCTAACGCACCCTACGCAACTCTGCTCCCTACTCCCTATTCCCTATTCCCTATTCCCTGTTCCCTTTGCTATATGTATGAATTCTTTAAGTTAATCAATAAATTATGGAATAATCATAAACAGAAAATCAGACACAACTATTATCGTAACCAACTTGGAAATATTGGGGAAGACTGTTATATAGGTAAAAGCGTAATCAAAAATAATTTAAGTAAATTATTTCTGGGCAATCGCGTCATTGTAGAAAATAATGTAACGCTTAAATGTAATTTAGAAGACTCTGCTATTCATATTGGCGATCGCTCCATTATCCGAAGTTCAGCAATGCTCATCTCTGCAGAGGGTAAGATAAAAATTGGTAGTGACTGTAGTGTTAACCCTTTTTGTTTTCTTTATGGTGCAGGTGACTTAGTTATAGGAAACTGGGTCAGAATCGCTACCCATACTGTAATTGTTACTTCAAACTATACTTTTGACGATCTTGATACGCCTATCGACCTTCAACCGTCTACTAAAAAAGGTGTCATTATAGAAGATGATGTTTGGATAGGGGCGGGAGTAAGAATCCTTGATGGTTGCAGAATAGGTAAAGGTTCTGTAATCGGTGCTGGGACAGTTTTAACTAAGAGTGTTGAGCCTTACTCTGTAGTTGTAGGAGTACCGGGCAAGGTTATTCGTAAACGTGGTGAATATAAAGATAGTAAACAGGAGTAAATAGGATATTTTTTTTAACAAAACTATTCACAAATAAATAGATTTATCTCATCTATTTATTACTAATAAATAATCACGACTATCCTAGACTGATGATAGTAAATGAGTAGTTTAACTGAGCTTAACTCCTTAAATTATAAGGGAGTCAATACAATTAAATTTAAAAAACATTGTTTTTTGTTATCGCTACAAGCCTCTTTTAGTAAGCTTTGTAGCGATAATTTTATACTAATTTAGTTTAGCCACATCCTAGATAGCCATAATCCCTAGCACTATTAGGACAATTAGCTATGAAAAATCAAGAGCGTGTGCGAGTATTTATCGGCTCTGGTGAAGCAAGTCTAGTGGAGAGGAAAGTCTCAATTTACTCTCTTCGTAAGCATAGCCATAGGGAACTGGATATTTATGTTTTTAATGGCACCCACAATGCTATTGAACATAATGATGATCAGCCTTATCTCGCTCCCATGTCTTTACGAGTTAAATATCGCAATACAACTGAGTTTAGTCTCTA
>NZ_JAAHHU010000821.1:0-2141 GCF_010672095.1 Moorena sp. SIO3I6
CTTATGGCCTATGGGCAAGCTACACCGAACATTGAATAAGCGATGCAGCAAGGGAACAGGGGAGGCAGTCGGCCAAAGGGGGTGGGTGCATCTCAGTTTTGCCTAATGGCAAAACTGAGTTAGGATTTTTCAATGGTAGGGTGGGCAAAATTCAAGCGGTTGTCGGTTTGATTAGAAATCATGGCTAATTTGCAGACCCTACAAAAGTTAGGATTTTTCAATGGTAGGGTGGGCAAAATTCAAGCGGTTGTCGGTTTGATTAGAAATCATGGCTAATTTGCCCACCTGACAAGAGCTTTAAGGCAGAAGGCAGAAGGCAGAAGGCAGAAGGCAGAAGGCAGAAGTGACAAGAGTTGGAGCTAGTTTTTAAAAAGTCCAGTGATTTTACAAGCGATGCAGTCGGCCAAAGGGGGTTTCCCCCATGAGCGACTGCATCAAGACAATGATTTAGGATCGCTATAGCTGATCGCTGATCGCTGATAGCTGATCGCTGATATAGCAATCCGTGTAGGAATTGAAATAATTTTGTTCCCTATTCCCAGATCCGCTGTTCCCTATTCCTTGTTCCCTTTGCTCTAGTGGGGTAGGGTGGGCAAATAATGATAGTTTGACAATTTGATCATCAATCATGTCCATTTGCCCACCCTACAAAAGCGATCGCTAATTCTCCTGCTAAATAAGCATTCAGCAGTCAGCGGTGAGCTAAAAGCTCACGCTACTTGAGGTGCCGTCAGCTTTCCATCACTCAGTGGGGTAGGGTGGGCAAATAATGATAGTTTGACAATTTGATCATCAATCATGTCCATTTGCCCACCCTACAAAAGCGATCGCACTATTAGTGGTAGGGTGGGCAAATAATGATAGTTTGACAATTTGATCATCAATCATGTCCATTTGCCCACCCTACAAAAGCGATTGGCCGTAGGCCACGCTACGCGATCGCACTAAATAAGCATTCAGCAGTCAGCGGTCAGCCTTCAGCTTTCCATCACTCAGTGGGGTAGTGGGGTAGGTTGGGCAAATAATGATAGTTTGACAATTTGATCATCAATCATGTCCATTTGCCCACCCTACAAAAGCGATTGGCCGTAGGCCACGCTACGCGATCGCACTAAATAAGCATTCAGCAGTCAGCGGTCAGCCTTCAGCTTTCCATCACTCAGTGGGGTAGTGGGGTAGGTTGGGCAAATAATGATAGTTTGACAATTTGATCATCAATCATGTCCATTTGCCCACCCTACAAAAGCGATTGGCCGTAGGCCACGCTACGCGATCGCACTATTCCCCATTCCCTATTCCCTATTCCAGACTTCTGCAAGAAGTCTATTGAATTAAAAGGATATCTAATCAAAAAATGAGTAGGACACAAGTTAGTACAGAACATATTAGTATTAATCCCGAAATTCGCTTCGGGAAACCTTGCATTACGGGAACAAGGATAGCTGTTATTGATATTGTCAATTGCTATCTAAAGCTGGAAGAATCTCTTGAAGATATTGCTAAAGATTATAATTTATCTCTAGCTTCGGTTCATGCTGCAATGGCCTATTATTACGATCATCGAGAAGAACTGGAAATTCGTAAGGCAGAAGGGGAAGCATTTGCTCAGGAATTTGCTAAAAATAACCCTTCTTTGTTACAGGAAAAACTTAGGAATTTAAAGGGTGAGAATAGTGGGGTAGGGTGGGCAAATAATGATAGTTTGACAATTTGATCATCAATCATGTCCATTTGCCCACCCTACAAAAGCGATCTCCCTTAATAGTTTAAGGCTGATAGCTGATAACTGATAGCTGATAGCTATCCATCGCATTTATTTACATTCTCATTCAAAAAAAAATTCTAAAAACCCTTGACAAAGTAATATATAATTATAAGTATTATATAACTAAAAAGCAAAAGGTGAACCTTATGTCTTCAGAATTTCCAACCAATCCAGACAACAATCCCGATGATTATTCCAACAAAAAAATCCGTGTTCAGCACATTTTAAAGGGCTCCCGCAAGGCAGTAATTAATACCATGCATACCCTGTATGCAATGGGCTACGCCGAAATATCCGAGTGGAGTCCTCTTCAGCCGACGGGCATTCCCGGAGAATTCATAACAATTATCACCAATTACTTGAGACTCCGTTAACA
>NZ_JAAHHU010000822.1:0-2140 GCF_010672095.1 Moorena sp. SIO3I6
TAATCCGTTCCATAGCAATTACTACTTCCTGGAATTGATTCCATAACACCGTTAACCGCTGGAAGGGAGTAATAATATTTCCCAGCAGCATATTGAATGCCACTAATTGTCCAATGGTTAACTGATTCTGAATCACTAACCACGCTCCATACCACAGCAGGCTTGTGGTTACTACGGCTTCAATAGCATTACTAAAAATTTGCAGACGATTGCTGATAACTTGCCCATCAAAACTTGTCTTAATTTCCTTATTTAATAACTCCTCCCAATGCCAACGTACTGTTTGTTATACTGCGGTTGATTTTACCGTACTTACACCGGAAAGCGCTTCAATTAGATAACTATTTTCTTTAGCCATCGATAGAAATATTTCCCGAGAAATCCTCCGTAAAAACGGTGTCGCAATCAATGCTAGCAATAAGAATGGCGGCACAATTACTAAGGCCAATAACGCCATTTTCCAGCTGTACCAAACCATCAATCCTACATAGATAAATACCGTTACTAAATCCAGCAGAATTGATAACGCCTCACCGGTAAGGAACCGCTCAATCTTGCGGTTTTCCTGAACCCGTGATATAATGTCACCAACATAGCGGGACTCAAAAAACGAAAGAGGCAACCGCAGTGTATGGCGAATAAATCCTACAATCAGTGCTGCATCTACTTTATTAGCCGTGTGGTCTAGTAGATATTGCCGCAACCCCATCATTGCCACTCGAAACAGGCTAAATATCAGCAGCCCTAAGCCCACCGCCATTAAGGTTAGCCCAGAGCGCTGCACCACCACTCGGTCTAAAATTAGCTGGGTGAATAGAGGTGTAATTAATCCAAATATCTGGATAAATAAGGAAGCAAGAAATACCTCTAACACTACTAACCCATGGGGTTTGATTAATTCAAAGAATTGCCAGAAGGGAGTAGTCGTTTCAATAGCATCCTTGAGTAATGCTGTTGGTTGTAGCAGCAGTGCATAACCGGTCCAATCGGCGTTAAATTCTCGATGGGTGAGACTACGTTGACCAATGCCAGGGTCACAAACAATCACTCGTTTCCGAGTAATTTCATAAACGACAATATAGTGTTTACCTTCCCAATGGACTATAGCTGGCAATTTTTGCTTCGCTAGCTGGTCAAGACTGGCTTTAACTGGACGAGTAGAAAAGCCAATACTTTCCGCTGCTGCTGATAGTCCTCGCAATGATGCGCCATTGCGGTCAACATTAGCGATATCCCGCAAGCGATTCACACTAAACCGTTTACCCCAATAGCGAGATACCATTACCAAACATGCGGCACCACAGTCAGAACCACTCTGCTGGGCAAAAAACGGATAGCGTCGGATTACCCGTTGCCATAAATGCCCTGCTTGCTGGGTCGGGTTAGGAAAGTAAGCTTTGCTAACTTTTTTCTGGGATTTCTGGGACTTGGCTTCCCCAGACCGAGACTGGGAGATGGTCAGATGGGGGGATGGGGATATGGGGGGATAGTCAGATGGAGTGATAGGGGGAGTAGGGGAGCTAACTAGTAGGGCATTACGAGCTTGGGCCTGACTCCAAAAATGCTCTCGGATTTCGGGATACTTATTGATCAGGGGAAACAAGACTTCCCCCGGTACAAAGCATAGCTTTAGCTTCAGAGAAGCTCTAGCGCTATAGCTGGCTAAGTCAGCGGAGGGAAACAAGGTCAATTCCCCAAATGATGCCCCTGTTTCTAAGCTGGCAATTAAGTCACCGGCCTGATTCAGCAACCTTACTTTTCCAGCAATAATAATGTAGATACCAGCTGATGCCTGAGTGCCTTGCCAAAATTTACCTACCTTGGGCTCTATTAATGTCAAGTGTTTGAGAAAGCGCTGGCATTCCTGTATTGGAAGAGCTGTACCGAGAGTCTGGCTGAGTTGTTCAGGGGAAATCAACGGAGTAGATGCACTTTGAACCATGGATGTCTAAATCTGATCTAGAGAGAGTGGTGGATAACAATTCTCGAGAATCAGCACTAGAAGCTGATTGCAGGTCACAAATGATAATGCGATTGGCCGTAGGCCACGCTACGGGATGCTCGGTACGAGCCGCTACGGGATGCTCGGTACGAGCCGCTACGGGATGCTCGGTACGAGCCGCTACGCGAACGCTACTAG
>NZ_JAAHHU010000823.1:0-2138 GCF_010672095.1 Moorena sp. SIO3I6
GCAACCCTATCGTGATCGCATTCGTTACATTTATCAAGAAAACCAAGGAGTCTCCCTTGCCCGCAACCATGGCATTAAACTAGCCTTGGGTGAATTTGTCGCATTCCTCGATGCTGATGACTTTTTTCTGCCAGGTAAGTTAGCTGCCCAGTTAGCAGTGTTTGAAGCACAACCCCATCTGGGAATTGTCCATAGTGGTTGGTACCGTGTCGATTCCCAGGGTCAGCGACTGATGACGGTGCGTCCATGGGAGAAAGTACCAGAATTAAACTTAGAAAGTTGGCTATTGTGGAAGCCAGTCCTGCCTAGTGCGATGATGTTCCGTCGCCATTGGCTAGAGTCCGTTGGCGGGTTTGACCCCAGGTTTCCACCCGCTGAAGATACAGAAATCGTGCTACGGTTAGCCCTCAAGGGTTGTCCTGCCGCTTGGTTGCGTCAGGTAACAGTAGGCTATCGGCAACATCACCAAAGTGCCATGCACAAGGGACTGCCTCAAGCTTGCTCCCTGTCAGCAGCCATTGACAACTTCTTTAAACAGGCTGATTTACCACCAGGAATCCGTCTATTAGAAAATCAGGTGCGCTATGGAACCCTAGTCTGGATTGCTTGGTATTTATATAATACAGGACATCCCAGGGAAATGATCAAGTATTTACAACAGGCTTGGGGCTATAGTCCTTATTTACCCATGGAGACAGTGGTAAATTGGGCAGAGAATTTTGCCGAGTTTTCCAAGAATTGGGGCGGGGAGTTTGATGCTGATGGGTTGGGGAAGTCACCAGAGTGGCAGCAGTTGATGCAATGGGTGATGGCTCAGGGGAGAGAGACGATGTTGGTAGGTGGGTCTAGCTTGTACTAACTGAAACTACTGCATCAGTTGGTAATCAAGACCAGTAATAATATTTTCTGCGGGGATACCAGCGGCAATAAGAGCCGAGGCCAACCCTTCCTCAAAGTTATCCTCTTCAATAACAACTTGGCCATTAACCAAGCGAGCGTGAAACAAAATCGAGTTAATCCAGCGTTGCTTATCCCAGCCAGTAGCCAGAACTAGGAAGTGACCGGTCTCGGTATCGCAAACAGGATAAAGCCGAATCGCTTGTATACTCGGTTGGGCGCGAGTTTCCTCTTGCAGGATTTGTTTGAGAATATCTGAATAGTTTAGTGAGTGATCCATTGAACAATAGCCTCTTGCTCGGGTTCATAAACTAATAAGTTAATTTTATTCCTCTCGACGGCTAGCTGAAAAATTGTTGTTTGGAAATGCCGAAGATAACTTGTTTTACTGATAGCTAAAAACAATAGATCCCCCCTAACCCCCCTTAAAAAAGGGGGGAAACTGTCGTTCTGGATCTTGTCCCTCCAAAGCCCATTGGTAAAGCTGAAGCTGTCCCATTGTTTTTTCCAGTTCATTAATAACTGAAAAAGTAAGCATTCAGCCATCAGCAGTCAGCAGTCAGCTAATCAACGGGAGGTAGTAAACAAGCATCGGAGGTGCTGGTAGGGCTGGTTGAAAATCCCTGCTCGTTTTACTGTAAGCATTCAGGCTACCGCTATCAGCCGTCAGCTTATTTTATTCAAAAGCTGTTCCCTTAGTCTGGCCTACGGCCAATGGCACCTCAAGTAGCGCTAATCGCTGACCGCTGATAGCTGATAGCTGATAGCTGAATGCTTACATCTCATCTTCCCATCTCTCCATTTCACAATTATGCCATTTTGCCATCATCTGTAGGTGGAATCACTGAAATGCTTATGGTGATTACTTTCAAGGGTCAACCGTAAACAAAAGTTATACATACACATACAGAAGTTAAACATGAACGCAAACCTGTTGGTAAACAGATAATTGCTACGCTGATTTCAAAGAAAAAAAACCTAAACTATTATTTATGGTTTATAAATCTATTTATCAACTACCAGGTGATCGCATTTTTAAAAATAAAAATAAACCCAAACAACTCTTAGTGATTAACCTTACTTCAAGCTTAGTATTGAGTCTTTCTTTTTTTAGCATTAAATATTCCCTATTTGGATTATTACCATCATCCTTATTTATAAAAGATATAACTCAGACAACAACACCTAATTACAATAATGAATTTATTGTTAAAAATAAAATTTTTGCCGCCCACCCAACC
>NZ_JAAHHU010000824.1:0-2136 GCF_010672095.1 Moorena sp. SIO3I6
TCGCCCCCCTAGCCCCCCAATTCTGGGGGGAACAAAACTCTTAAAGTCCCCCAAAGTTGGGGGATTTAGGGGGCTTTAATAAAACCAGATAATCGCGCATTCATTCCTTAATTCAGCAACGCCGAAACTTCAGCTTTCTGGGCAAACTCTAACCCCCTAGCCAAACACTAAGCTAAAATAGCAGGTAAACCCTTGTCAATCATCCCAGCACAGGTACTTTGATAGTCGTACTCCACGATAGTCGTACTCCACTAGCGGCAAGATTACCTAGTTTGTGTCACTATCATAGATAACATAAGTAGGATTAGCTGATCTGTGGTGGGCTTCTACCACCGAAGCTACATTAAAAATACCCTTGAGGGAAGCATTTAGAATCTGGCTACTCCGTTGACGAAGCATTATCGATCCGTCTGGTTACAGAGCAGCATTAATTTGCGTATATGTAAGGTTAGGAACTTTTTTCATAGAACTAACGTTCGGACAATAATGCCTTATAGAGCGCAAGCTTCTCAACTTCAATAAAAATTCAAAACTTTAATACCAAGAATCTGAACCTATGCAAATCACAATCGACCTACCTCCAGATCTCGAACAAGACCTCATCCGCCAAGCGGTTCAATCAAATGTCCCGCTCCAAACCTTTGTTCTCCAAGCCTTACGCCAGCTAATCCAAACGGCACCTAGCTCTATTTCCCAGTGGTCTGATGTCGTATTGTCTTATGAAGGAATTCCTGATTTCCCGGCTTTCGAGTCCTATCGTGATCAACTCCTGCCACCTCGTGAACCGGAATTATTCTGATGCGATATCTTCTCGATACTTGCGTGATCAGCGACTTCATTATTCATTAAAGGTGAAGCTGGTTTACAGACCGAAAACTGGCGGCAGCTATAAACATGCTGGAGTGGAAGGGGGGGAGTTTTTGATCGAGTTTCAGTGAGATATTCCCCAAGCAGTGGAGAGTTTGGCTGCATTGCAAGTCGGTTTACTGGCGCGTCATCTTTTTGCTACTAGGATGGCGTGCGATCGCATAAGCGCGGAAGCTGAGGCCTTTGGCCACGCTTCGCGAACGCTTCATCGCGTAGCGTAGCCCTTCGGGCTAATCGCATTCTCCCAAAACTGACCAAGCCTACTGGCATAGCATAGTACGTCTCTAACCGCCTGCATCGTAATATTTATTTACTAAAAATGATTATTATTAACAATAAAAATAATCATTATCACGATAGACTGTTCCCTGGGAGGTTCAGCCAACTAAGTGTGAACCTCTGATAACTATTTTGTTGATTAGGGATATCAAGGAAAAGCCAATGTCACTGAACATTACTCCAGAGCTTTTGAAGCAGGCACAGGAGGGTGAGGTTAATCAAGAAGCTTTTATTGAGAGCATTAGGCAATCGTTACCTTATGCCTTTGGAATTGTGGAAGACCTGGCCAAGCGATTGGCACAGGGTGAAGCGGAATGGGTAGAGCATTCGGTACCACCACCAACTGAGCAAGATCGAGCCCAGCTATTGCGGATGATAGGTGGGGATGCGATTCGTGGTGCAGTCGAGCGTTATTTCGGGATCAAGTTAGCCTTTCAAAACTGCCACAAAACCGCTATATTTCGTCCAGAAGCTTTAGAATCACCTGCTTATCAGGACTTTATTTCTATTCGCAGTCAAATTCTGAACCAGACACCAGAACTGATCCATTGTTAAAACTTAACCAGAGGCTCTAGCTACTAGAGCCTAGGCGTGAAAATAGACATCATTAGATACTAACCTCGCAAGTCAGAGAACCTTCCGGCAGCTCAAGGGGGGCAGGTTCAAGGTAGAGCTCAATAGCCTCACGAATATTTTCTATTGCTTCTACTTTCGTTTCACCACAGGAAGTACAACCAGGAAGTTCGGGGCACCAAGCTGCCCAATCTCCGTTAACTAGATCAGGCTCCAGAATGACTCTCCATCTGAGATGCGGCAAGGGGACTCCCGTTATACCCGGCACGGGTTAGCGGGAGGGGAATTGCCGCCAACAAGTAAACTACCCGATAGGGTATCCTTATTTTCAATATTGATATTCATAGCCGTCAGCCTTGTGAATAGTTTTCAAGTATTTGGGATGTACGTCAAATTTTTGAGTTGGTAGTTGAAGGA
>NZ_JAAHHU010000825.1:0-2134 GCF_010672095.1 Moorena sp. SIO3I6
TTTTTCTGGTTTGTTGGTATGGACATGGTTTAACAGCTCTCTTTTTCAAGCAACTGGAGTGATTATTCATAATCGCCCCCTGATCCGACAACCGGGTTTTCCAAACGCTATATTACCGGTGGTGACTGTAACCACCGGTCTGATTCATTTTATTCTAGCCCTGCCAGTATTAGTTATCTTTCTGTTAATCGATGGTGTTCAGTTACAGCCAGTAGTTATACTGTTACCAATCCTACAAGCTCTCCAGTTTGCCGTTACCATTAGTTTAGCCTATCTACTAGCTGGTTTTAATGTAACGTTTCGCGACACCCAGCATACTATTGGTGTACTTTTACAGCTGCTTTTTTATGTGACACCGATTTTTTATGATATTACTAATGTCCCGAAAAATTATCAGTTTTTGTATTACCTTAACCCGATGGTGCATCTGGTTAACGCCTATCGCACTGTACTAATTAAAGGCACAGCACCGGATTGGCTAGCTCTGCTAGTTATGGCTTTGGTCACGTCAGTATGTTTACCTATCGGTCTTCAAATTTTCCGGTGGCAGAGCGATCGCTTTGTGGAGGAATTATAGATGGTTGATGCAATTATTGTTAAAGGACTCGGTAAACGCTTTAACAACTATCATCCTGACCGACCGTTTACCATTATGGAGGCGGCGCTGTCGGGTTTTCGCCATATTATGGCAGCGGAAAGGTTTTGGGCGTTGCAGAATATTACCTTCACCGTTTCTCCAGGCCAGATGCTGGGGATTCTCGGTCACAATGGGGCTGGTAAATCAACCCTGTTGCGCTTGATTGGTGGGGTTGGAAAACCGGATAAAGGGAAGGTTACGGTTAATGGCTCCATTGGAGCGCTGCTGGATTTGGGAGCTGGTTTCCATCCAGATTTGACTGGGCGAGAAAACGCTTTTGTTAGTGGTGTGGTAGCAGGTCTTACTCGTGAAGAGATGGGGCGACGGTTTGATAAAATCGTGACGTTTGCTGAACTTGAGCCGTTTATCGATAATCCAGTGCGCACTTATAGTACAGGGATGCAGATGCGGCTGGCGTTTTCGGTGGCTGTACACACAGACCCAGATGTGATGCTAGTTGATGAGTTTCTGTCCGTTGGGGATTTGAGATTTCAGGCTAAGTGCTTGGAACGAATTGCGCAGTTGAAAGAGTCTGGCTGTGCTATTGTCCTAATTTCTCACAGTAGCGAACAAATTGAGCAACTTTGCGATCGCGCTTTGTGGCTACAACAAGGACAAATCATGGCTTATGGTGAGCCAAAAGTGGTAGTAGCACAGTATGTCAATCAAATGCGATCGCAAACTCAGCAACGCACTCCCAACGGATCCTCCCAAGTCACTAGGTCTGGTGTGCAACTGCGAATGAATCAAAACCGCTTTGGCTCTCTAGAAGTAGAAATTACCGATGTGTTGCTGTTACCTAGCTTAGAGATTAATAGTGGTGATTCCTTAGCTATTGAGATTGAGTACTTTTCACCTCAACCAATTGATGGACTAATTTTTAGTGTCCTCATTAGTACTGAAGATAGTCAAGTTTGTCTTGAGACTAACACAACTACCATGGGAGTATCAGTACCAGGTATTAAAGGTAAAGGAAAAATCCAACTCCATCTATCCCGCTTAGATTTAAACAGTGGCAAGTATTTTGTTGATGTTGGGGTTTATGAACCGAATCGGGCTTATACCTATGACTACCATTTGCGTGTTTATAACTTTTTAGTGCGTTCAAAATATAGTGAAAAAGGTATGATTAGCCCACCGCTTTGTTGGGATGTTGTTGAAGGTTGAATGTTGGTTGAAGGTTGAAGGTTGGTTGAAGGTTGAATGTTGGTTGAAGGTTGAATGTTGGTTGAAGGTTGAATGTTGGTTGAAGGTTTAATGTTGGTTGAAGGTTTAAGGTTGGTTGAAGGTTTAATGTTGGTTGACTGTTGAATTAGGGACAGGTAATAGGCAAGAGGTAACAGATTTAGCTTTACTATTCCCGATTACCGATTCCCGATTCCCGATTCCCGATTACCGATTCCCGATTCCCGATTCCCGATTCCCGATTCCCGATTCCCGATTCCCGATTCCCGATTCCCGATTCCCGATTCCCGATTACCGATTACCGATTACCGA
>NZ_JAAHHU010000826.1:0-2131 GCF_010672095.1 Moorena sp. SIO3I6
GGGCTAATGCCAATCTTGCCTTTGACCTTTGAACCCTCTTGATTTGCCAATGACCAAACATAGGGCCAATTCCTCAGAAATACCGCATCCCCATTTTGAAACAACAGTCGTGTTTCTTCTTCCTGATAGGTAGTGACACCAGGGGGTGAAATCCCTTGTTTAATGGTGCTGCGCAGAAACTCTACAGCTTTAATCGCTTCCGGTTGATCCAAACCGACCTCCAAGGTTTCTGGATCAACCCAGAAACCACCAAACCCTGCAAGTATCTCCACAAACATGGCTGACAACCCTTCATATTGACGACCTTGCCAAAGATAGCCCCATTTTGGATCATGGTTTTCCTGCAATTGTTGGGAAATGGTGACCAACTGCTCAAAGGTTTTTGGGGCTTGGAATCTAGCTTGCTCTAGCAAATCCTGACGATAGTAGAGCATACCACCATCGGAACGGAATGGTATCCGGTATAGTTTGCCCTGGTAGCGTCCTGAATCAACTGCTTTATCCAGAAATTCCTTTAAATAGTCCTTACTAACCCGGTCCGATAAATCTAGTAACCACCCTGCAGCGGCAAACTTAGGAGTCCAAATCACGTCCATGTTAATCAGGTCATAGGGTGAGTCTCCTAAAATGAAAGCAGAGGTATAGAGGTCTTCTGTTAAGTCAGAGTTTAATGGTCCTTCGATCAGTTCGATTTGAATATCTGGATTCTCTAGCTCAAAATTCTTAACCAGTAGTTCCTGCCAATCAAAAAACTCCCCCGCTCCCATCAATAGCGTGAGTTTAACAGGGTGCTGGGTCAGTGCTGGTAGTGCCCAAAACTGGGACAGGAGCACACTGGCAACCAGCATTCCCAAAAGAATCACGATTACGACAGGTCTAAGCAGTTTACTGGTAAGCATTCAGCGGTCAGCTAATGCGCTACGCGCACGCTACTTGAGGTGCTATCAGCTATTAGCATTAAGCTAAGGTGCTTTTGAAGAGGCGTTGCAGCACCGCCAAAGGGGGATTACCCCCATGAGCAACTGCATCAAGAAAACAGGTAACCATGTGTTAAATCTGAGTTACATCTGCTGACGGCTGTTCGCGTAGGGTGAGCTTTTAGCTCACGGCTGACCGCTGATAGCTGAATGCTTACGTTTAGTGAAACCTTAATCAGCGCGTCGCAGCATTCATCAGTTTACCATCAACTATCCGATTTTGTAGGAGATTCATACAGATCGGCTTTGCTCCGAGCATAACTATGGGCAAGCTCAGAAGAGCAAAGATAATTGTTGATAACACGATTGGTGTCAGAAAAGATTTATCGAATGTAGATTGGTTCATGATTAAATGCTTACCTTAAACAAGTTCTAGTACTGGTCGTGAACTCAATGGCTAGGTAACGTACAGGCTAGATAGCAGGTATTTTCGCGCTTTTTTGCTCTGTACACAAATAATCTACCGATCTCACCAAGAGCAGTCGATAACTAAAAGTTAAGGGAAGTTATGGAGTTGCCCTAGGATTCGACTTAAATCAAACATGAGGTATACCCAATCGCTAACATAACGCAGATGCGATCGCAAACTCCTGAGGTTCAAACTAGGACAAAACGCTGGCAATAAGGCTACCGTTCAAAACCAACGAAAAGCTGACATGATCAGCGTTTTTAAGTTGGCATTTTTAATTTGGCTATCAGCTATCAGTTATCAGTTAATGCGCTACGCGCACGCTACGCGAACAGCTTTTGAATAAGCGATGCAGAGGTGCGACCCGTGGCGAATTTAATTACGGGTAAAGCGCACCTAAGCGGTCATGGGGGAAACCCCCATGACCGCGCTGCATCAAGACAAGAGGTAAGCATTGGTTTAATCTGTGTTATCTCAGCTTATGGGATTTTACCCAGACTTTCAATTCTAATTAATCTCGAACTCTTAAATTCTCTCCTTAGAGGTTTATTGGAAGCTGACTGCTGACTGCTGACTGCTGACTGCTGACTGCTGACGGTACTAGTCATTGAGTTTTAAGTAGCTATCCTAAGGGAGTAATTGTGAACGGATCTACAATCCAAAAATTCATCTTGGCACCAGTATTCATTTCCACTACACTCTTTTGTATCTTCACCTTACCTGTAGCCATATTTGGTGAAGAGTC
>NZ_JAAHHU010000827.1:0-2130 GCF_010672095.1 Moorena sp. SIO3I6
ACCTCGCTTAGCAGGTGGGGGAAGCATTCATCCTGCAAGACACTCGTTCTGGGGGAGTGATGTCTACCAATTCCATCACAGGGGTAAAGTCGGGGTGACAGGATTTGAACCTGCGACATCTTGCTCCCAAAGCAAGCGCGCTACCAAACTGCGCCACACCCCGTTAGTACTCCTGGTGGGAGTCGAACCCACAACTGACCGTTTTTAAAACGGTCGCCTCTGCCAATTGGGCTACAGGAGCATAATTTGATACCAAGTTGCTATCAAAAGTCATTTGGGTTGAAGGTTAAAGGTTGTTTGGTTGTTCGCGTAGCGTGGCCTATTGGCCAAGGTTGTTCGCCTTTGGCGTCCGAAGTAGCCTAGGTTGTTTGGTTGAAGCTTACAACCGGTTAACCTACCCTACGGGAACGCCAAAGGCGAACAACCGATTAACCTTTAACCGGTTAACCTTCAACCAGTTAACTTTCAACCGGTTAACCTACCCTACGGGAACGCCAAAGGCGAACAACCGGTTAACCTTCAACCGGTTAACCTACCCTACGGGAACGCCAAAGGCGAACAACCGGTTAACTTTCAACAATAGAATGCCGGAGTTGGACTCGAACCAACCTGCTACGGAAAACTTACACAACACGGCTCAAACCGTATTAAAGTTCCCTTCCTGCTTTCTTCCAGATAACTGGGATTGCGTGGGGTGTCGGCACTTCCCACTAACACAGGCTCAAACCAGGTAGCCCCCGGCGTATCGTTCTAAATTACGACTTGCGTTCAAATCGCGATCAGCGGTGTAACCGCAAGCCTCACAATTAAAAACTCGTTCTTTCAGTGGCATTTCTTGAATGTGACCACAGCTTGAACAGGTTTTAGTTGATGGATAGAACCTATCTGCAAATACCAGTTGGCACCCGTACCACTCGGATTTATATTCGAGTTGACGACGAATCTCATAGAATGCCGAATCAGCGATCGCACCCGCTAGCTTGTGGTTTTTCAACAGACCGGAAACATTTAAATCTTCTAATCCAATGACTGCGTGGTTTTTGCAAAGCCAAGAGGTAAGTTTGTGGATTGTATCTTTGCGGATGTTAACAATGCTTTGATGAGCTAACGCAAGCTTTAGCTTGGTTTTATTTCTGTTAGCAGAACCTAGTTTTCTTCTAGAAAGTTCTCGTTGAAGTCTAGCCAGTTTTTTCTGGGCTTGTTTATAAGCCCTGGGATTAGGAAACACAGTTCCATCCGAGCAAGTAGCCAGAACTTTAACTCCAACATCAACACCCAGGTGTTCTCTAGATTTCACAGTAGCTTTAGGTTCAAACTCGTAGGATACAGAAATATACCAAGAATCGGCTACTCGACTGATTGTCACCCGCTTCGTCTGGATTTCTGGCAGTGGTTCATAAGTGCTAACCCATCCAATAAAAGGTAGTTTTAATCGAGTTCCTGAAAACTCCATGACTTTTCCACAATTATCTAAGGTAAAGCTATCATTTCTACCTTTTTTCTTAAACTTCGGATGTTTAGCCACGCCTTTAAAAAAGCGTTTAAATGCTTCTGATAAGTGCCTGAAGGCAAATTGATAAACCCTAGAGCTTAAGGTAGACTGCCAGGGGTATTGAGGTTTAACATGATGGGTATAAAATTTTTTCAGCTTATTAGCCGAAGGTTTGAGTTCGGCTTTATAGGCTTCATTCCACATATTTAAAGCCCAATTCCAAACCCACCTATAATAGCCCGCGTGTCGAGCCATCAAGGTCTTTTGTCTGTTATTGAGCTTTAATCTTGTTTGATATGCTCGTCGCATAAGTCTGGGTCATTCTTGATTTGAGTTTCGTATTTTATTAGTCCATACACATGTCTTGATTTTCCCATCTTTCTAGCGTTCTGACGTTAACGCCTAGATAATCCGCAGCAACTCTTAGCTTGAGATACTTAGTCACTTAACTACAGTTAACGACATACTTATAGTACCGTATTGTACTGCAAATCCTCAACTAAGTTATCGCTCTCCGTGATTCAGAGTCACGGCGACTTGCCAATCGTCCATCCGGCATTTAGCACTTGCAATAGCAAGTGACAGTCCCCCAAGGTCGGCATCGAACCGACGACCTCTCGCTTTTCAGGCGAGCGCTC
>NZ_JAAHHU010000828.1:0-2129 GCF_010672095.1 Moorena sp. SIO3I6
CCTACACTGACCTTTCAGGTTCAGTGTAGGCAACAAGCGCCAATCCAGCTATTGCTTACGGAGGCGCTGGGCTTTAAGAACGGACTGCCGAGAGACGAAACCTTAGATAGTGGAGCCTTTATGGTTAGTCGGCTATGCATAAAAGGGTTAAAACTTTTTGATTAGCGATGCAGCGCGGTCTTGGGGGTTTCCCCCATGAGCGACTGCATCAAGACAAGGCTCCACTATCTTACGGTAACTTCAAACCCTGCCGCTCTATTTCGTATATTGATCGCAGCATTGTGGTCGCGTTCGCGTAGCGTCGCCTTCGGCGAATCCAAACTGCATCCGCAATAGGGACAATCATGCCACCGAACATGCAGCTTTTTAGGGACTTTTTTGCCGCAATTGGAGCAATTCTGTGAAGTATTTTGAGCACTTACTGGAATCGCCAACAGGCCGGAGACGAAACCTTAGATAGTGGAGCCTTTATGGTTGATCGGCTATGCATAAAAGGTTAAATCTCTTGTAATAAGGCTCCACTATCTTACGGTAACTTCTAACCAGCATTTAAGGCCGTAGGCCACGCTACGCGAACGGCTTTGCTTGTTAAGATTGTCAGAAAGCTAGACCACCCAGCGTCCAACACAGATTTAGCCAATCGAGATTTAGCGAGTCCCTTTACATTTAACTTTTCGTGAGCAACTACGTCATATTTTGATAGTAAATAATTAGCGGTCTTGAAATGGAAGTCTTTTCGCTTATCCGCTACTTTTTTGTGTTGTTTACCAAGTTGCTTGATAGCTTTAAGCCTGTTACTACCTCTCTTATTCCGTCGAGATATTCTCTTTTGAATAACCCTCAGTCTTTTCTGAGTCTTTCGGTAATATTGGGGAATCTTGATCGTCTCCCCTTCAGAGGTAGTCAAGAACTCCTTAAGGCCAACATCAATACCAACTATTGAGTCTAGATTGATATCAGGTTTAATCTCGGGGACGGTCTTATCTTCTAGAGATAAAACCAGGTAGTACCTATCACACTTTTTAGTAATCGAAGCTGTCTTGATTTTAAAGCCATTCGGCGTAGCCGACGCTTCGCGAACAGGAAGAGGACGATGCAGTACAACCTTGACCTTGCCTATTTTTGGCAGGTTAATCAGATTGCCCTCCAGACACCCTTCCTTCATTTGAGGGTAAGTAAAGGTACGGTAGCGGTGCTGTTTTTTAAATCTGGGTCTGCCACTCCGCTTCCCATTGCTATCCCCTTTGATGAACCTATCAAAAACTAATTTGACTCTTTTAACTACATCCTGAAGTACCTGGGAATAAATGTCCTTATACCAGGGATGAGTTTTTTTAAGATTTGGTAAGGTCTTTTTCTGGGAGTAATAATCTGGATTGTCTCTTAATTCGGGAAGATGACAGACAAGAGGGCAAGCATTAATTGAGCAACGATTTTCTTCGTACCATCTGAATCGTTCGCGTAGCGTCGGCTTTGCCGAATCCGCTAACAAGTAATTGTATTGAGCACATAGCATTGATAGCCAGTGATCTATCTTAGCTTGCTGATTTTTCCTCGGTTTTAGCCGGTACTGGTACGCGATTCTCATTTGACTTGCCCTCTTGCTTATCGACCTAGTAATATTATACTATATGTACGGTCATATGGCAAGGCATAATGAAAGACAAAAAATTAACAATTAGGATTACCGATTTTGAAAAAAGACAACTGGAACAAGAGGCCAATCGCAGAGGAATGACCTCATCTGAGTTGATTAGGAGTTTGATAGCTCGTTTCCCTGATCCAAGGAATCCTGTCCGCGATTCATCCCACACTCATGCTACGCATTGAGATGTGGGGCTTCTCGCGGATGAAGCTAAACGCAGCGTTCGCGTTCGCGCAGCCTGGGCTTTGCCGAAAGCGTGGCCATTCGAGTAGCGTGGCCTTTTGGGCAAGGTCAATCCCATTTATCCTCCCCACTCTTCTCGATTCCCGATTCCCGATTCCCGATTCCCGATTCCCTACTCCCTACTCCCTACTCCCTACTCCCTACAGCTGAGGTAGCAGTTAAGGCACCAACAGCTAATAGACCTAATAGAGTGGTTGGTTCTGGAACGGTAGCTGGGGCTCCGTCATAAAACACGGTAATG
>NZ_JAAHHU010000829.1:0-2127 GCF_010672095.1 Moorena sp. SIO3I6
GCTCATGGGGGAAACCCCCATGAGCGACTGCATCAAGACAAGGCGAGCCTGTCTTACGGTAACTTCAAACCATGAGCAACTGGCGTGGTTTCCCCCATGAGCGACTGCATCAAGACAGGGAATTTGGAGTGAGCCGGTGCAATAACAATCGGTCATATACCTGATTTAACCGTCCCGTCGCAACTTAGCCAGCTTTTGATCTTCCCCTACACCCATCACCCCACACCCGGTCACCCCGTAAAGCTTTTAAGGCTGTTTGTCACCCCGTCAGGTAATAGGTAATAGGTATAGCGTTTCTAGGACTCATGAGGTACACATTATTTTTTCCCTCTTCCCTTTTCCCTCTTCCCTTTTCCCTCTTCCCTGCTCCCTGCTCCCTGCTCCGAACGCGCCCCGCGTGGCCAACGGCCTCAGTCCCTAAAAACCATAAATTTGTACCTCACAAGTCGTAGAATTGCTATAATAGGTCTTCAGGGGAGCTAGTCCTGGATGAATATTTGTACATTATCTATAGCCCCCTCATGGGTTTAAGCTTGCTCTACTGGAAAATAGTACTAATGTTTAAGCAAAGCAAGACCTGCTCCCTCTTTAACTATAAGACACTGATATCAAATCAAGTTTACTAATCATCATATCGTCAAAAGTCCTGGTATATTATTTTAAGTTATTAGTCGCCATTTAGCCAAAGTTAAAATAGCGCGGTTTAGCTATTAATTACGATTAAATCTCTGAGTAAATATTATCAATTGCGCTTCGTTCCGCTGTAACGGCAATCCCTTGGAGTGTAAGCAGGCAAGATATAGTAGGATGTCAGTAACTACTATAAATTTGGCGTTGCTGAATAGGCTTTGGGTACTCAAGTCTAGTTGGAGTAGTTACCGATTACCGATTACCCATTACCTTTGGGTCTTCCACAATTGAGCAACGCCGTAAATTTAGGATTTCACCTTTAGGTCAAACTCAAGGGGTGCATCTCATATTTGAAAATCTTGCTAGTGGTGCTTTAGGGGGGCTCTCATTTTCCGCCTCGTAGCCAGGGTTTGGACAGTCCGCCCCGTAACGCACCACTGTGTCAAACAGCAAAAATGAGATGCACCCAAACTCAAGTTTCTCACGGGGTGACAAGCTAATTGAAAATCTTACAGGGGTTAGGTTTTAGGGGTTAGGTGAAGCGTGAACATCGTCATGGCGTAGTAGTTGATTAAAACTATCTATGCAGTTGGATTGGTGAAAATTGCTTCAACTGCTCGGAATTACAACAACACGAGTCGCGCTCATTAAACCCAAAACCTAAAACCGTGCCACCTAACACCTGCCTAGGTTTGAGCTTTGTTGTCACCCCTTGAGCTCAAGTTTAAAGAATAAATAAGCTATGGATACTAGTCAGATTGATAAATTTGTTTCCTATTGTAAACGTGAACAGCCACAAAGTGAAGAAGATATCAGACGTTTTTTTGTAGGGGTTATTGGTTTCCCCTATGATAAAGAACTTCTCTTACAGGCATATCTATTTTTCAAGATCAAGTCATTATTTCCAAACTGTAGTAAGCTCCTGTTATTTGAAAAAGCCTTAATCCAAGACTATACAAATTTAGGAAAAGTTGATTTTGTTTATCTTAGTCAAGACAACGGTTTATTTTTAATTGAAACCAAATATATTGATACTGAAGCGACAGGAAAGCACGAAAGAACTAGAAGAAATAAGCATAGAAATAAGGTAGTGGATCAAGTCATTGATTGGAAAGAGCAATTTAGGGATTATTGGAAGCTATCAACTAACCAAATTAATTGTGGAGTATTTACAACGGATCCACAAGTAGTTGATCGTGCAAGGAGCACTGACCTTATCGCTAAATCAATATCTATCTATGAACTGGAACGGTGGCAGAAAAATTATAAATTTTATAACTTAGAGCATGGCAATAAACGGGATTCGGTGAGAGATATATATGAGGTGATAAAGTGATCAGGTGATCAGGTGATTAAGTGATGAGGCAATAAAGGATGGTATTGCTCAAAATAGTTACTTTCATTCTCGCCGTTGTCATAGGCTGTGGTGGGGTGATAGCTTTATTATATGGCATGAATGGCTTGGTAAATCAGCTACCCAATAAAACGCGATTGACC
>NZ_JAAHHU010000083.1:0-29592 GCF_010672095.1 Moorena sp. SIO3I6
TGTTAACGGCCTTCGAGGAAGGGAACGATAAATTTGCCCAAAATCCCGAGTATTAGTCCAAAATTCTCCCCATCTCCCCATCTCCCCATCTCCCCATCTATTTTTTGCGAGAATGAAACAGCCCTGCTTTTTTAAGGGGGGCTAGGGGGGATCTATGTACATAATTACAAGCTTATTTTAAAATACTGCGCAGCATCCAAGCCGTTTTTTCGTGTATGCTCATGCGTTCGGTCAACAGGTCAGCTGTGGACTCATCGTTAGCACGTTCAGCGGCTGGGAAAACAGACCGTGCAGTTCGTACCACTGCCTCATTCGCTTCCACTAGCAAGCGCACCATTTCCTCAGCCTCCGGAACATCGCTGGTTTCTGGGATGGAGGATAATTGCGCATACTGACTGTAGCTACCAGGAGCAGGATAGCCTAGGGTACGAATCCGCTCTGCTACCGCATCCACTGCTAAAGCCAACTCATTGTACTGTTGCTCAAACATCAGGTGTAGGGAGTTGAACATTGGTCCGGTAACATTCCAGTGGAAGTAATGGGTCTTCAGGTATAGGGTATAAGTGTCCGCTAGCAGACGAGACAGTCCCTCAGCAATCTCTTTGCGGTCTTGTTCATCAATACCAATATTGACAGGTACAATCGTTGCCATAGTACTCTCCTAAAGGTTCCTACTCAAAACTAATAGTAGCGACGGTCAGCTTTAAACAGACTAATTTTAAGCAATTCTGGTTTATTTGGAAATTATTCCAAGGTATGAACCTATTTTTGTCCCAAAATTGCTAATTTTCAGGCTAAATGCCGTTTTAAGACCGACCGAGGAGCGCGACGCACGCGGCACTTAATGGTTTTTTTTCCTAAACGCTGGTGTGCTTCGTAACGGTGGCAACCGGAAAAACCATAGTATTGCCCATCTACTTCTAACACATCAATGGGTTCGAGCAAACCCTCTTTGGCAATTGATTCCATTAGCGCCGCCACCTTGTTTGGATCATTTTGTCGTGGTAGAGGACGGCGGATTTGCTCTAGGGGAATTTCTTTGATATCTACCATAGTGCTAGTAATTTTTCAATTTAGTTTTGATGGTAATAGTGTTAGGGATTAGGGGTTAGGGCTTGGGTTAAGGGTTTTAGTACCTAATGTAAGTGTGCCTAATCTAAGCATTGCTAATCCCTAATACCAGGATTCCCGTAGGGACGAGGTTCGGGTAGAATAGGAAAAATTAACCAAGGGCTAATGAATAAAGCCAGTTTTAATCCTAATGAGATTACTGTGCCCAATGGCTGCTTCTTTGGCTTGCCCTATTCGGTTGAGGAGGCTTCAATAGTTTTCCTCCCTGTTCCTTGGGACGTGACCACATCTTACCGAGAGGGGGCAGCAAACGGTCCCCAAGGGATAATAGAAGCTTCGGTACAGTTAGATTGGTACGACTTTGATGTACCCCAAGCTTGGGAAACGAGGTGCGGGACTATACCGATTAACTCAGCTATCCAAGACCAAAATCGTGCCATGAGGTTGATAGCTAAAGAGATTATTCAGTATTTAGAAGCTGGTGGCAATGTGGATGATGATGCGATCGCAAAACAGTTAGCCATCGTTAATACTGCCTGTGCTGCTCTCTATAACTGGGTTTACACTCAAGCACTGGAACTGCTGCAGCAAGGCAAGCTGGTTGGCATAGTCGGTGGCGATCACAGTGTTCCTCTTGGGTTAATGAAAGCCCTAACACAGCAACACCAGGAATACGGCATTTTACAAATTGATGCCCATGCCGATCTCCGGCAAGCCTATGAAGGGTTTACTTATTCCCATGCCTCGATCATGTACAATGCCCTGACCCTACCTCAGATTAATCGTTTAGTTCAGGTTGGCATCCGAGATGTTTGTGAAGAGGAAATGGCAATGGCAAAGAGCGATCGCCGGATTGTAGTGTTTGATGACTGGCAGCTCAAAGCTAACACTTACGAAGGTATAACCTGGGCAGCCCAGTGCCAGGAAATTATTGCTAATTTACCTAATAAAGTTTATATTAGCTTTGACATTGACGGATTGAATCCCACCTATTGTCCCAATACAGGTACTCCTGTGCCGGGAGGATTGGAATTTAACGAGGCAATTTATTTAGTGCGATCGCTAGTCCAAGCTGGCAAAACTATTATTGGTTTTGATCTGTGCGAAGTTGCTCCCGGAGACTCTGGAGATCAGTGGGATGGTAATGTTGGGGCTAGAATTTTGTACAAGCTTGCCTGTTTGACGAGGTATAGGAATACTTTATAGCAGTTATCAATTGGGTCAGGTAAAAAGTTCTAGGTTTTAGGGAGTAGGGAGTAGGGAGTAGGGAGTAGTGATGCATCGCTCTTTCCTAAAGTTCCCTGTTCCGAGATCCGCTGTTCCCATAAATCCTAATTCACCTGACTGCTGTAGCCTGGGTAGCCAAATGTGCCTCTTTCAACTGCTCCAGTAAAGCTTTTCGTTGGTCATAGAGGCGTTTTAGAGGACGAGGCGCTACCTTAGCTAGGCAGTAAGCTGTCAGTAGGGGCATAGCAATAGTCGAGTCGCAATAAACCACTACTGTTTCTGATAACTTTTGTGGATCAAGCTTGCACCAAGAGACCGCCTCCGATGGAGTTGCTCCTGACAAACCCCCTGTGTCTGGGCGGGCATCAGTTACCTGAAGAAAGTAATCATGCCCCTTCTCATCAATACCCAAGACTTCTTGAAGATACGGTTCCGTCTGCAACATGAAATTTTTCGGCGAGCCACCTCCCAAGATCCAAATCCCACTGGCTCCCCCATGGTTTTTAGCTGCCAGCACAATTGCTGCCGTTTCATTCACATCCAAGGACACATCAATGATTGGTCCAGTTCCCTGCAACCCTAGCGCTGCTAAATTCATCCCAATCGAACTATCTCCAGGGCTGGAGGTATAGATGGGGACTCCTAACCGATAAGCTGCCGCCAGCAGGGATTGGTGTTTTAGTCCCAATGTCTGCTCCCGTGCAGCAATGTACTTACCGCAGAGGTAGTGAAACTCTGCCGTTCCCATTCGAGACTTAAACTCAGGCTGTTCAATGATCTGACGAAAGAACTTATCCGTTGATAGCAGCACGTCATAATCGAAGAAAATGTCATAGATCCGGACAACCCCTTCTTTCTGCAATACCACATCACTAATATCGTGCCGCCCTTGATGAAGTTCCAATCCGATGCCAAAATGAGTGTCGTGGTAGAGATTGGCTCCCGTAGATACTATCCAATCGACAAACCCTGCCTCCATCAGTGGTATCACTGCGGCCATTCCTAACCCTGCGGGGGTTAATGCTCCTGTCAAACTTAAACCCACGGTTACGTTGGCTTGCAACATCCGCTCTACCAATAATTGACAGCCTTCTCGTAATCGACCGGAATTGTAGGCTAGAAACGTCTGGTCGATCAACTCTGTGATTGGGATTCCTGCCGTAATCGGACCCGGAGCGATTTTACGCCCTTGCAAAAAGCGATTTTCTTTGGTGGGCATGTTAGTCAAATCACTCGATAAAACTTGCACTTCACGACGGTTCTAACTTAAAGATAAACATTGTTTATTGTCAAGGTTCATGGTTCAGGATTCATGGCAAAGATTACCTTAGCGCTTGTCTGTGCCATCAATCATATATCCATCGCTTTGGCTGTAGGGAGTACAATGAAATGCTTTTCTTCAGCAGAACTTACCGAAAACTGAGCACCAAACCCTATAAGTTGTAGGAAACCCAACAATTCGAGTTACTGGGTAACTCCTGAGCTTAGGAACTCAAATAGGTATAACTCCTCAAACTCCGCTCATAATTTTGCAGCAGCCGTTGAGATTCTGCCAAAGTAATTCGGTTCTGTTGCAACGCCTGTTCTGTGAGGCGGCGCATACCTTCCACCAAATCTTCAGCATCATACTGCACATAACCCAAAACTTCCGTAATTGTATCTCCCTTAAGCACGTGTTCAATTTCATACCCTCTGGGGCTTAATTTGATGTGAACTGCATTACTATCACCAAAAAGATTGTGTAAATTCCCCATAATCTCTTGGTAGGCACCGACTAGGAAGAAACCCAAATAGTAGGGTTCTTTGGATTTGGGATTTGGGATTTGGGATTTGGAATTGGAAATTCTCTCTGGCTCCTCGGCTTTGCGCAAAGGATGTAGTTCCAGCAACGATTTAACATCCCGCAGGTCAATAAATTGGTCAATCTTACCATCACTATCGCAGGTAAGGTCAGCCAGGATAGCCCTTTGGGTTGGTTCTTCATCCAACCGATGAATGGGCATAATCGGAAATAGCTGGTTAATTCCCCAGCAATCTGGCACTGATTGGAAGACTGATAGGTTGACATAGTAAATTGATGCCATGATCGTTTCCAGGTCTGCTAGATCATCGGGAACATAGTCTTGTGTCCTGATAATTTCCCGAATCTTCTGACAGCACGCCCAATAAAGCTGCTCGGCTTTAGCCCGCTGAGTAATGCTCAGATAGCCTAAACTAAACAGGCTTTTTGCTTCTTGGTTAAGCTCGATGGCATCATGATAGGCTTCCTGGTAGTTCTCAAGGTCGATAGTACAGTAAGTTTCCCAAAGATTCCGAATAATTAGATGGTCTTGTTCCGTTGTCAGTGGAGGGGATTGAGATTCGACATCACTGGTACTCAAAACATCAAAGATCAGGACTGATTGATGGGATGCGATCGCACGACCACTTTCACTAATCAGTGTTGGTGCTGGAATTTGATGTTCCTCACAAGCATCCTTCACCGCAGCCACAATGTCATTAGCATAGTTCTGCATGTTGTAGTTTTTGGAGGCATGGAAGTTCGTTTTCGAGCCATCGTAATCCACTGCCAAGCCACCACCTACATCTAGATACTGCATATTCACCCCTAATCCCTTCAGCTCAGCATAAATTTGGCTGGCTTCGCGAATAGCATCTTTAATTACGCTAATGGCAGAGATTTGAGAGCCGATGTGGAAGTGCAACAGCTGCAATGACTCAAGCATCCCAGCCTCCCGTAGCTGGTCAATGGCTTGGAGTATTTCTGGAATTTTCAGGCCAAATTTAGCTTTATCTCCTACAGAGTTTCCCCAACGACCCATGCTTTGTGTACTCAGTTTGGCTCGCACCCCCAGCACTGGTGTGATGCTTCCTAACGAAGCCGCCACCTCAATGATTAGCTGCACTTCCTCTAGCTGTTCTAGGACAATTATCGGATTATGTCCCAATCGCCTAGCTAAAAGGGCAGTTTCAAGATACTCCCGGTCTTTGTAGCCGTTACAAATAATTAGGGAATCCGGAGTGAGCAATGTTGCTAGAGCAATCATCAATTCAGGTTTAGAACCGACTTCTAAACCAAATTGATAAGGTTGACCAAAATACACGACATCCTCTACCACATGTCGATGCTGGTTGCATTTAACTGGAAACACTCCCTGGTAACGACCAGGGTATTTGTAGCGACTAATGGCTTGGGCAAAACAGGCGTTTAATTGCTCTATCTGGTCTGCCAAAATATCTGAAAAATGGATTAGTAATGGTAGTCCCAAGTTGCGCTGCTTCAGGGATTCTACCAGTTCCAACAAATCCAACGAGCCGCCGCCATTGCCTTTAGGGGACACCATGATATGACCAGCAGTGTTAATGGCAAAGTAGGGTTCTCCCCAGCCTTGGATCTGATAAAGCTCCTCACTTTTCTCAATTGTCCAAGATTGAGAGGTCTTGTGATCTTGGTTATGGTTTTGGTTATGCTTAGGGATTGGAGAACAGGATGAGTCTATCAACTTAACACCATAATCTGTAGGATTTTGAGTCGAGATCCCTGTAGTAGTCTCAGTAGTAGTCTCAGGGTTTAAATACTCTTGAAACTGGGATTTACGCTGTAGTGTCACCAATAACCTCCTTAAAGACATTGGTCGAACTGACTAGCCATGCTAAAATGCCGTCAGCGTGTTTTTTAACTAATCGTGAGCGTCGATGTCTAAACCATCTGGTCATCAGGCTCAAAAGCAAGATTATTTCCAGTCCATCCAAACGCTAATATACAATCATCAGATTGCTGTTTGGGTTGGGCTTTGGGTTGTTATGGTCTTAGCCGGTAGCATAGCAACTATGGGTCTGATTGATCCTGGACCGATTGAAGAAGAAGCCAATAATCCACAACCAGCTCTGGCCCAACTGCGGGCATCAGCGGCAAAAGAGGCTGTGCCACTGTCTTTGTTTGGTGTTGTTGCTATAGGCTGCGCCAGCGGTTGCTTATTGCTTACTCAGGCTCTAAAATTTTCAAGCCGGAAAACGAAACCGAAAAGACCGATAACATCTAGTGTCAGCAGTAGAAGGCGACGCCGTAATTCTAGACGCCGTAAGGCGACTCGCAAACAACAACCAGTCAAATCAGTACCATTATTACCATCACAAAACAGTAGCGATGACCAACAGACCGAGGTAACGGTTTTGCCACCAGAGCCTACTGATCAGACCAATGCTCAAGACGAGACTCTTGCCAACATGATGGATATGCGTAAGCGCCGCTCTCTGTCTTCCTTGATGCGGGATCAGTAATCAGCCGAGGCTAGTGGTGATTTAATTTGCCCTTAATTTGCCCTTTGTTCACTCTTGACGGTTGACGCAAAACCCGTCAATTGTTAGAAGTTCTAACCTCTAACAGGGATTGCCAATCTTTAATCGCTTGCTGTGACCAAAGCCAGTTCTTGCTCAAGGCATCAGGTTGGAAGTTAATCGGATCGTTGGTGAGCACATGTTGCCGTAGCTTGAGGGATTGTTGGGACAAACTCGCCCGCTTAGATCCGTTTTGTTCTTGAGCCGATTTCCACGACCCTAGCGCTAAGCCAGCATAGGTATTCAATTTTTGGGAATTGGTGGATTTTCCAGATCCAACTGTTGTAGATTTCTTGTTGCTACTCCTGTACAATGCGTCATACCAAGCTTGGTTAGCTCGCTCGTATTTGCCTTCAGCGTAATAGGCAAACCCTAGGGCATTACGGTAAGTCCAAGAGTCAGGTTCTTGTTTGACTGCTCTTTGCCAATAACGTCTGACATCATCAAGACTGTATTCATCGGAGCGGGTCTGGATCGACTGCCATGCCAGACGACCTCTTAAGAAACTCACCATTGACTGATTCAATTGTTCTGAGGGAACTTCCTGAAGGGCAGCAGAAGCATCGGGTAATGCACCCCGGTCTAGCAATGCCGTTACAGCTTCGGTTCCTCGAATAATATTACCCTTACTGAATGCTTCAATTGCGATCGCTGTGACGATGTTGGTTTTAGCATTTGTCAAAGTTGGGTAATCACCAGGTGTCTCCGAACCTGGTGGTAATTGTGTCCCTACCTCAGAACCAGGAGGCTTCTGGAAAAACCAAACGCCCAAAAGTACTAAGGCAAGAGTTCCCGTTGCTCCTAGTCCGATCCACAATGGTGAACCTGGTAACCTTGAACCCTTCTGTTTAGGATTAGTGACCTTTTTAGCCTCAACTTCTGCCGTAGTATCCTCAGGCTTTGGAGCTAATTGGGTTGAACCATCGCTAGACAAAGCCGCTGTCAGGGTTGCGGCTGAAGCTTTCCTAGGAGCAGGGAGTTGGCTTGGGGTATGGACTGGTAAGTTCTTCTGAGCAGTGTCTGAGTAAGGGTTTTCGGATAACCCCTCTAAATTCGATGCTGCTATTTTTGATTCCCCACCCTGAGCCTCTGTATTCAGCTGATCCAGCAATCCCTTAATGAAAGCAGCGGGATCGTCTGCTTCTAGTTCATGGGATTCTAAACCCTGTGGTACACCAGTGAGACTTTCATGGTCATACTCAGCTTCTCCCCTAGAGACAAGAGCTGACTCTTCCTCAAATTCTGAGAATGTGGTATGATCAGATTCTGTTGGTGGCGTAAAAAACGCCTCTTCTGGGTCTAACCCGACAGAGGTCTCATGAGGATCGGGCAGGGTAAATATTTGAGTTCGGTCATAACTCTGGTCATCATTGGTCAGGAAACCATCAAATTCCGGATGCAGATAGAGAACAGGTAATGCCCAATAAAGCTGGTTCGAGCCATAAGCAGAAATCAGTCCTTGTCTAGCTCGCGAGAGGCTTAGGTCAATGGGATAACCCTGGTTGATGTTACGGTATAATAATCGGGTTAGGGTCAGGGCTACCTCATCGGGAATACGCTCTGCCATGGCTAGAACACCAGGAATACCCCGCTTAACCAGTGCTTGGGCGAGATTTTGATCGTTACCGTTTTCCTGGCTATCTGAAACAGCTGTATGAGCACCACGACAGGAGTTGAATACAGCCAGCTGGACACCATTATTAACTAACAATCCCGCTAGATCATCACCCCTTACGGTCTCTGTCAAACCAGTTTTTTTACTAACCAGGTAAACATCACCACCTGATTCCCCTAGGTTAGAGTGACCAGCATAGTGGAAGACTTGATATTTTCCTTGTTCCAGGGCTTGGGTTAACTGTTCCCGTCCTGGCTGTTCCAGAATGGTCAGATGAATCGCTGGGGGTCCATTGGGTGAACGATGGCGGAGTTCTTCTTTGAGGTGAGATGCTTCTTGTAAGAGTTCTAAACTTTCTTGATCACTTGGACCGGCGATCACCATCAAAATTTTCAGAGGTTGATTCGGTGGAGACAAAGGCTTCGGAACTGGTCTAATCAAGCCTTTGGTCATCTGGTAGCGGGAGAAAGCCACATCAGTTCCTGTGGCTAGGGGGCGATCCCCAGCATGGAGGACTTCCCAAGGTAGGCGGGGTAATTCTGTGCCTTTCAATCCCAGACGCAGCCGCAAAACCGACCGTTGATTTTGAGCGATCGCTTGCGCCATCATCCAGCTATCCCGCAAGCTTCCTTTAAATAGGGCATTGTATAGCTCCTGACCCAAGGCAACTAAGTTTAAAGAGGATTGAGAGTACGGTTCTCCCCAAGATGGCATGGCAAAACTGCCATCCACCCCAGCTGCCCTACCCTGCAGGACACTAAATAGGGGGTCATTCATCAGTTGCTTGGCCTGGGTTAACCATTCTTCTACCGGCCAACTGACTTGTTCTTCTGCCAATGAGACTCCCGGTGCCACTCGTTCGATGCGCACCAGATAATCATCATGTTTTCCTAAGGGGGTTACGGAGATATGGAATTCCTGTGCCACTGTTGCCCAATTTTGCTCAATTTCAAGGGATCAATTTTGCTCATAGTGACGAGCTTTGGCTGAAGGTTTAAAAATTCTTGAATATTTGTTTACTATTTGCTTATTGAGGAGTATTCCTTTAGGGGAAAATTCTTGTTGGCTCATGGTATTGATGCCGTTTTTTATTTAAGGTTTCCAAGGCATACTCTGTTAATTGTTGTGAATCAGAAAATTTCCTAATTCCAGCATTTGGGTGCCACTTTACCCAGATTTTTCCGGATTGCTATCACCAATCTCGGAAAAGTGAAATGGTAGATGCACCCTGATTGACACCCCCGGTTCACTTTGGTGAGCTGGGGATTTTTTTTCACTGGGTGGTAAGGTGTTACCCACTCTATCTAGCCATCTCTATAGATTTAGTTTGCTTGCTCCTTTTCCTCTAAACACCAACTGATTAAGCGATGCAGAGGTGCGACCCGTGGCGAATTTAATTACGGGTCAAGGGCACCTAAGCGGTCTTGGGGAGGCAGAGGTGCGACCCGTGGCGAATTTAATTCGACGACTGTAAGCGCACCTAAGCGGTCTTGGGGGTTCCCCCCATGAGCGACTGCCGTGGTTTCCCCCATGAGCGACTGCATCAAGACACAGTCTTAAGCACTTAAAACAGGTGAAATTGCTTTGGCAACCAGCTAATTTCCCCTTTGGTAATTGGTACTCATACCCAGCAGTGGATGTACTGAATCAGTAAGGTTTCCAGGAGAAAGGATTAGGGTTAGGTTGATCGATACTTATGATAAGCGTGTTACCAACTAGCTTAACATCTGAAATTTTCCCCAAGATACTCCTTTGGGGTTTCATCACTGTCTGCAGAGCATTTTAGTCAGCCTGACCCTCAACTTTGCTAATTCAGGTCAACAGTGGCTAATCCTTGGTATTAAGCAGTTTGTCAGTCTTAGGGAGAAGCTCTAGGTGTATTGTTTGAGCTTTATTATGGTTTTTGTAAAGATTTTGACAAGACTCGGTAATTACCGAGTCTTGGGATTTCACCCCATCGGTAGATGATTTTTGACCATAGCTTTTAGGGAGCTAGGGTCGATGGGTGATGGGGTGATCGGGAAATAGGGATATCCGGAGCATCTTAACTTGTCAAGACTAATGCACAAACCCCCTTATCGACGATAATTACAGGGATTTCAGCCTTTAATTTATAACTAGAAAGCGGGCTTTAAGGGTCTTGATGGGTAAGTCCTGATGTCAGCTATCAGCCGTCAGCTGACGGCTGATAGCTGATAGCTGAATACTTACGTCCTGATTGTCTTCCTTTAAGAGATAAGATCCTCAATCAAGTAACTCAAAAGACTTGATCTCCAAAACCGGACCAATCATCGCAAAGGTCATCACATCCTCTCGCACCTCTCCTGTAACCGTGACCTTCAGTCCCGATTGCTTTAACTGTGCGGGAGTGTCCTTGAGTTCGTAGGTTTCCCCTGAGTCAGAAACCAGTGCCCAGGCTCCTGACCCGATGTCTTTGCGCTCAATCACGCCTTTGATGCTGATCGTCATGCTGATTGTTTCTCCCCTTGAACGGCTAAATAAGCTAGTCCAAAACAGAGCAAGGCATTGGCAATCAGGAACACCCGAGACAAAACCCCGCCTCCAAGCCAGATTAGCTCAGGTGAAACCACAGCACTCACAGCTAGGCAACTGGCCACACCGAGAGCTGAACCAACTGCTAACCACTTCCATTGCGGATGTCCTAACAGTAGCGCGATTAATATAAATGGAATCACAACACTGGCAAATAGAGGGTTGAGAAAACTGCTGCTGCCAATAGCGCTACCCAATTCTGGAATCGAACTGCCCATGACTCGGAAGGGCCATTGGGGTAAGTCAAATATATACAAACCTTTCAGGAAGAATAATCCTGAACTCCCGGCTACTAAGCCAGTGGCAAGGGACCAACTCCAAGTAAAGGGAAAATAATTGCGCAAGAACCAGGCCAGCAGGTAAGAACCTAGTACCATAGCAATCTTCGGCCAGAGGGCGATCACACCACCATCAATCCAAAAGCGAGGATTGAGATAGCCGTTATCCCGTAACCAGCGGAAGAAGTCTTGGAAGGTAATTTGTCCTTTCAGAGCCAGTTTAACCGCAGCACCAGCATCCAATTGTCCAGCACCATAGTGGTTTAGGGGGTCATCTTCTATAGCTCGGGTGGACTGCTTGAGTACATTCAATACATCAGCAGGGTCTTGAATCCCAGTAGCTTTGATTAAAGCTGCCACACCAGCTACGTGAGGCGATGCCATACTGGTGCCTTGGAAGCCAGCAAATACAGGGCTGCCTGTGTCTCCATCAATCGTCTCTTGCAAAATCTTACCATTTTCACTGCCACCAGGGGCTGAGATATCTACCCCAGCACCAAAGTTAGAGTAGGGAGCTTTCAGACCTGCGGAATCAAGGGCAGAAACACCAATAACATGGGGATAGCGGGCAGGATAAGCGGCAGCATTTTGGTTAGAGTTACCAGCAGCAGCCACTAGGACAACACCTTTGTAATAGGCATAGTCGATTGCCTCTGCCATCAGATTGCTTTCACCAGCCCCCCCTAAACTCATATTGATCACATCTGCCCCATGATCAGCGGCAAAGCGAATTGCTTCCGCAATATCAGCCACTGTACCACCACCACTGGCTGCCAATACCTTTAGGGGCATCAGGGTAGCTTCGTAAGCAATTCCGGCAACACCGTAACCATTGTTGGTAGATTGGGCAATGGTACCGGCTACGTGAGTACCGTGACCTTGATCGTCCCATGCTTCAATCCGGTCATTGACAAAGTCGTAGCCTTCAACAAATTCAGTATCTTTCAAATCCGGGACTGCGCTGACCCCGGTGTCAATCACTGCTACTGTTACGCCACTCCCCTTGGTGTCATCCCAGGCAGATTCTACATTAATGCTGCGCAGGTTCCACTGCTTGCCATAGTCAGGGTCATTGGGAACCTCGAAGGCACTATAGGTATAGTTTGGTTCAATATATTCTGTTGCTTGGGATAGTCCTGATTGTTTCAGGGTATTCAGCAGTTGTTTATCTCCTTTTAGGATATAAATGTGATCCGCTGCTGAAAATTCACTATTGAGTTGGGGATTAACCTCGTATTCTTTTGCGATCGCTTGCAATTGCTCATTAAGTTGAGCAGCTGGTATATCTTCCCGGAAGTCGATCACAATCGACTCAAAATTCCCCTGATTTGCCAATCCTTTAAAGTTAAACAGGGCAAAACCCAGCCCTACTACAAACAGACACAGTATCAAAAATTTTCTCATGGCAATCTGTCGCTGGTTTGCGAGTCTTTAATCACCACGATAACTTATATAGCAAAGGAAACAGGGAGTAGGGAGTAGGGAGTAGGGAGTAGGGAGTAGGGAGTAGGGAATATGGCATCAAAAATTATCACAATTGATTTAGGTACCCTATACCAATTTTCAAAAATTGCTAGCTATTAATTCTTGATCAAGGGTGAAGGAGATAATAGGCAACAGGCAAGAGGCACCCACCCCTAACCCCTCCCAGGAGGGGAAGGCAAGAGGCAAGAGGGAAAAAATCCTGTTTAGCTCCTGATTATGACAAGCGCTATAGAAATTGACCCTGTTGTCACCTGCTCAGGTTGTTGGATTTTGAAGGTGAGGGGGATTTTGTGTCTTGGTTATATCAAAATTGACTCAAGTCAGCACCTTTAAGGAAATAAAGAGCTATTTGAGGATTGAGATGGGATTGTACAGATAAAGATTAATGCGATCGCAAAACGTGGGTTCGCAAAACATGGGTTCGCTCAAGCAGGGGACAAGAAGGGGAAAAAGAAGACCGGGTGTCGCGGGTGGGGTTTAGGGGGTATGGTCAACCAGTGAACCAAGGCTGAGGGGGCGACAAGTCAGCTATTATCCCTATAACTTATCTACAAAATCCTGATTACTTTAATTCTTTAGCCCTACCTGCCCCTGTTTTATTCACCCAAATTGAATTAAAGTTTTTCAGCATAATGTCAGTAGCATTGATCTTTTTATTGGTTCCGATCGGTTCAAACGTTGCGTTGACATCTGGATAAACAAAGAAAGGAATCGAAATCCGACTCCTGGAGAGTGTATGAATCACTTCGTGGGGAGTACTCACAAACAAACCATTTGTCCAAAGTTGCAACATATCCCCCAAATTAATCACAAAAGCATCTTCTAAACAGACCGCATCAATCCAGGCATTTTTAGTATAAACCCGCAGGGAAGGAGTGGGAAAATATTCTTGGATTAACACAGTGAAAATACCGTTGTCTGTATGTTTTCCTGCCACACCACTTTCCGAGGGGTAGTAAATAGTTCGATGGATCAGGATTGGATCATCAAAATAAGGCTCAAACCAATCCGGGTCAAGGTTCAAAGCAACAGCCAGTGCCCTAAGAAGGTGGGGAACAATTTTAGTCATAATTTCCCCTTGAAGCTGATAGTGGGATGCAGCAAAACCAGGTGCTACAGTATCATCAGGAATCAAGGTCGGACCAGTAAACGGCTTGTCTGAAGGTGGATGTTCGATTGCCTTGGTCAAAAACTTCCTTGGGATCAGGACCAACATCTTCATGGAAGGTTTCGCCATAAAGGGGAATGTAGCCCCTAGAGGTGTTGGGATAAACGGTTTGTTTGTCTTGGCCATAGGCTTTTTTAATGTCCTCTGGCAACTGGAAAAAGTTACGATTTCTGTCGATGGTTTGTTTAACTAAATCTGCAAAAATACCATGATACTTCAAATATAAAAAACCATGTTATAAGCAGATGTTGTAGAGGCGTTTGTGTTCTTCGTTGCCTGAGTGAGTTTTAAGCATTGAGGTATTTGACTTTTGTTAATTAGATAAATGTAAAAAATTTTTATCTATCTTTTTTTATGAATTTTTATTAAATACAAAGGCGCTGTTCGTAGAGCTTTTGGTAGTAAGGCAAACAAAACTCATAAGCTTGCTTTAAATGTTCATGGTCTTCAATTTTGGCATAATCTTTTTTTTCTCGTTCTTTAAATCCTTGACTAGATTGAGTATAATCATGCCATCCACCTTCCCATTGATTGATTTCAGGTTGAGGCTTAGCTTTCCATGCTAGAGCTTCTTTAATAAAAGAGATACCCACAGCCTCACAATAAGCCTTCACCGTTGCTTCAGGTTTTTGGACTAAATCATCTGAATCTATTAATATTGGAACTTTACCAGTCATTTCGTTCACTGTTTCAAACAGCCTATTTAGTTCAGCATATCCAGTTTCTTCTAAGGTAAAATCAGGCCAATTTTTAAAAATTGACGGCAGAGATTTTTCTGGATTTCTTATTAAAAAAGTATTCTCAAAATTAGACAAAAACTCCGGGTTAGCTATATGGGTAACATAGTAGCCCATGTCTTTAATAAAAACGGGCTTATTTTCAGTTTCTTGCTTTAACTTTGCTAAGATTGAATTAAAACTATTTTCAGGATTTAACTCCGCTTCTGGATAACGGGTAGTGTTACGACGCTCTTGACTGTAGTAAAAAGATAACCCAAAAGGTTCGTCATGTACTGAAAAATCCCCTCTTTCTCGCATCATACGCTCAAATGCAGTAGACGTTGATCGTGGCAATGCCCACAAAGCTAATATTTTATCCATTTTTGTTAATTCACGTATTATTATTTTATGCTTTGGATGAAAGCGCAAATAATTGGGTCACATTCATCCTTCTTTATTATCTATATTTGAAAGCTTAATCCTTACTTACTTGATTAATTTGCAAAGATACTCCTACAATATCTTCTAACAGTTTAACCACAGACATTTCTCCTTTGTCGTGACCATATTTTGCCTGGGCAGACTGAAAAATACTTCTAGCTTGATTTCCCATCATTAAAGGTATATTGTATTGTTGAGCAAGTTCATCAATAAGCCGCAAATCTTTGACACACAGTTTAAGAGTAAAGGATGGATCATAATGTCCTGCAAAGATAGATGGAATATCATGCTGTGCAACCCAACTGTTGCCAGCACTTGCTTTAATCATTTCCGATAAATTAGTAAGTGGAATACCAGCTTTTTCTCCAATAACAAGTGCTTCTCCGATTGCACAAGCATTGATAAACCAGAGCATATTAGTAATTAGCTTAGTTATATTTCCCGTTCCTAAACCTCCTGCATAAAAAATTTGTTCTGCCATGGGTTCAAGAATAGGCTTTGCTTGTTCAAATACCTCAAGCTCACCACCAACGAAAAAGATTAATTCTCCTCTTTCTGCCCCATCTACTGCATTGGTTACGGGTGCCTCCAGTACCTTAACCCCCACAGAAATAGCTTCTTCTGCAATTCGTTGGAATGAGGTGGGAGAATTGGTCGTACAATCAATCCAAGTTGAATTGGGACTTAAACTTTTTAATAGTCCTTTCTCACCCAAAAGAACGCTTTCCACTGCTGCAGGATTGGGTAACATTGTAATCACTGCATCTGTTTGACGAGCAACGACTTCTGGTGATTCTGCCCATTTTGCTCCTTTTTTTATCAGGTTTTCTGCTGATGCCGGACGTAAATCATGCACAACCAAAGAAAAACCTGCTTCAAGTAAATTTCGTGCCATGGGATTTCCCATGTTACCAACACCTATAAAGCCTATTTTATTCATGTTTTTCAATATCCAAACAAAATTTATTTTTGATATTATTAAGCTGATGTGCATTTAAATTGGTTATTACCTGTTCCCACACCCGCTTTTTTCTGTTCCCTGTGATTAGATTAATTGAGGTATCCCAATCTAAATGCTGAACAGCTTAAGCCTGTTTAAATTACTTTATTATAGACATGATATTGCTTACATGCAGTTATATCTTGAAACTCAAAACCACATTCATGCAATAATATTTGAGCCATTGATTCTGGCAAGAGCTGATATTTACAAGTTTGCTTTGCCAAGAGCATTTTATTTCGATGAAAACTATAGTGTTTATCAAACTTATCATAAGGAAGTGGGAATATTTTTTGACTATAAGTTATTTCATCGGGTAAACTTTCTTCATAATCCTGATGAACACCTTGAACACTAAAAATTAAGCTTCCTTGATTGTTCAAGTGATTTGCTACATTATGGAAACTATTGATAATATTTTGTATTTTTGGTAAATGGCTACAAAAAATATAGTCTTTTTCATGGTTGTCAATAAAATACCAAATTCCTCCATTGGAAAAAGCTGCATCAAACTTTTTGCACAAATCCATGGTTAATACATTTTCATGGCGTAAATCAATGTTTTTTGGCAGGCGTTTTTGTGCTTGGATTAACATACTTTCAGTGAAATCAATTCCCACAAAATCAATTTCAGGCAATTTTTCAATTAATTTTTCAGCGACTAATCCGGTTCCGACGCCTAATTCCAGAACAGAATTACATGATTTTAATATGTGAGCTAGAGAATCGGTTTGAGCTTCGTAATCATAATAACCTGCTGTCATCAAAAGATCGTAATATTCGCTAATGCCAGTATATTGATTGACTTGTTCTTTCAACATTTTTTTCCTTAGTTTTTCAGTTTCACTAATCAGCAATTTACATTCGGGTATATTAACAATTTGTCAACTTTGGGGATGACTATTCATACACCGCGATTGCTTAACCCAAAACATAAAGTATCTGCTCTACACCCAATTTCAGAGCTTCTTTTCCATAGGTTTTACCCCCTTGACTGCGGGCACCACTTGTAGCTGTGTCAACAGTTAACATATCATGGTATAATCAAGTCGCTCGCAAAAACATTCGATTTCCAGATTGGGGAAATTCAAAAACTTACCATCGTGCTTGGGTAACAAATCCAAATAGGCAGCAATGTAATCCGGGCCACAATAGTCTTCATTCTCCACATCTTGGTCATAAGCCCTTGACCATTGATCGTAGTATTGCTTAAGATGGTCAGCCTTTCCAGAGAGCTTGTGGACTTCCTTAGTCGCATCAAAACTATTAACTGTCTTGGCACTTTTGGGTTCAGTAATGGTTGTCTTCAAAATAAATACCTCTTGTTGTTGACAACTTTTGACATCTCTGATGTCTAGAGGGCTAGAAAGTAGTTATCAGCCCAACTCCTATCAAGAGAAACCTCTAGTGGGACTTAAACAAAAATCAACCCCAAATGAAGCCTAAACTGGCTTTATAAGCAGCAAACACCTGCCGATTGTGAGTCACCCATATGTGCTTTGCACACGCTACGCGAACAAAGAAACGAAAAGACATAGCTGTACGAAAAGCCTCCAAGGCTTCTGTAAAAGTATTCATTCGCGTAGCGTGGCCTTTGGCCAAGGTTTGGAACGCCCATCGCCTTCGTAATCCCCCAGTTAACTTATGCCAAAGAATAAAAGTGTAGGCACAAAATACTAGTATCAAATGGCGAACTAGACTTATTTTATCCCTGACTTGGTATTCTTTCAACCCTAGCCAACCCTTTGCTTCCCGATAAAATACTTCCACCCAATTTCTTTGAGAGTAGGTCATTACTCCCCACTGTTTTGTTACTTTATCTGAATCAACATTGGTGCTCAAATAATCAATGTCTGTTGCTTCTTCCCAAGAACTAGCATTCATTACGATAGCCATTGTCCTTTCTCCTTCTAGACCAGATATCTGAGCCTTCACTGTTGCCACCCAAACGGTTTTCGATTTATCGTTCGTTGAGTTCAACTTCCTCAAACTCCTCTTTGGATAGGCTTTTTGCTAATTCGTCTATACGTATTTCTATCTCAATATTTAACTCATTTTTTATAATTAATTTCCGTTCGCGTAGCGTGCGCCTTTGGCGCATTTTTTGCCACTCCTCCTAAATACTTTAGATTCCTTTCTTCCAGTTTCTTCAGAAGCGATGCAGCGCGGTCTTGGGGGTTTCCCCCATGAGCGACTGCATCAAGACAAGGTTGTGTTATTGCCATACCCCGCATCAATTAGGACGATTCCCGGACGATATCCTCGGGCTAAACTCCGGTCAATTAACTCTATCCCTAAATCGGGCTTCTTCTTAAATTCTTCATCTTTATTTCCATTGGGTAAGGAAGTCGCGTGTTGATACAACTAATGGTCTAATGGTAAGCTTTTTTTGCCATCGTAAAGATGGGTTGTTACTAAGACTATTCCATTGTCTGTCTTTCCGATTTCTCCGATATATTGCCTTCCCACTCCGAAGCGTCAAGTTACCACTTTTTCGCGAGTCCTGAGTCGTCCAAAATCAATGCAAATCCCCGACTGATCCGAGGAAAGAGAACATTTGTTCATCAACTCTAAACGGCGTTCATTGATTTGACTCCCTGACCAAGGGGCATCGGTTAAGAAATGGTGTAATCGGTTATAAACTACTCCAATCGCGTTATCAGCCATCTGTGTCAGGTTTTTCCTCTCACTTTCCCCTAATAATCCCCCAATGAGCGTGTCTAAACCCGGTTTTTTGAGCCTTCGTTTTGAAGCAATCATCGAAACGCTTGCACCATTTTTCTTTAGCTCGGGGGCATCGCAGAGGGGCTAGTTTCTCTCATGGGGGCAATTTCGACGTGAAACGTTCTTCTATCATACATTATACCCTAATTTTTGTCTTTTTATCGTTTAAGTCCCACTAAGGCGATCATGTTGGGTTTCATTGTTCAACCCAACCTACCGGCTTCGCCACCTATGCTGCTGCGCTTACCATTCAGCCTTTAGCAAACCCTAAAAGCCCAGTAGTGAGCACCTTCTTCAGCAATGTAAGGGCCGTCAATAATGGAGCTGACAAGCTTGGCCTTGTTTTCAGCTTGGAGTTGATCGCAAACCTCTTGAAAATCTGTGCTGTCGTAATAACTTTTACGAGTACTCACAACCACTAATCCCCCCGGCTTAGTAAAGCGAATCATTTCTTCGAGGGCTGTGGGAGGCACATGACCAAGGGTGAAAACTCCGCAACTAATCGCAGCATCATAGCGATTATCCGGGTAGGCTTCGATGGGTTTAGTCATATCGCATCCCCCGGTTAAATTGCGATAAGCCTGGGTTTTTTCAGCTTCTTCAACCATGCCATGGGACAAATCAAACCCATCAACATTTTGATAGCCTTTGCGACGTAACGCCATACCGACAAGGCCTGTCCCACAGCCTGCATCTAAAATTTCGATTTCCGGATTCCGTAAATTCAAAAACTTGCCATCCTGCTTGGGTAACAAATCCAAATAGGCAGCAATGTAATCCGGACCACAATAGTCTTCATTCTCAACATCTTGGTCATAGGCCCTTGACCATTGATCGTAGTATTGCTTGATATCTTCAGCCTTTCCAGAAAGCTTGTGGGCTTCCTTGATCGCATCAAAACTATTAACTGCCTTGGCACTTTTGGGTTCAGCAATGGTTGTCTTCAAAATAAATACCTCTTGTTGTTGACAACTTTTGACATCTCTGATGTCTAGAGGGCTAGAAAGTAGTTATCAGCCCAACTCCTATCAAGAGAAACCTCTAGTGCGGAAGAGTTGGAAAAATTTTAGTCATCATCGGGTGATAAACCCCATGACAACATTGTTTTCCAAAGTCGAACTCCTTTATTTTGGCTAGGGATGGTTGATCAGGATAATCGGAATCATCGTGATCAGAGACCGGACTGGGAGCACAGCTCCACCAGACAACTTCCTTTAAGAGGTCTCTCGTTAAGTCCATATTTATCCCTAGCATTTAGACCTCTTGTAGAATAACATAGTTTGTGCAAGCGACAAAATTTTTGAGCACTTTTGCGATTTCGATCGGGCTGTAATCTAGCTATCACAAGGGAGAGTTGTAGTTTTACAAAATTTTAAGTCGGCCTCGGCGATAGTTTCTCTTCACTATCAACTGGGGGGCAACACCTATAGTATGTATCAATCCCATGAGGTACTTAAGCCGGTGGGTTTTAGGGAGTAGGGAGTAGTGACAGGTTCTATGACATGAAGGAGTTTCACCCATCACCGACTGCATCAAGACAGGGATAATAAACTTGAATGTACTTAATAAGTATAATTAACGCTATAGTATTGATTGACATGAGATTTTATCGGGGTTTACGATTTTATTAAGTACATAGTTTTCAGTTTTCAGGGAGTAGGAATTACCCCTAACCCCCCTTAAGGGTTAGGCTGTGAGTCAAATATAAAAATAATCAAAAATAGTTGGAGACAGTTGGTAACGATCGCCTCAATGGTCTATTTTCTTAGTCTGATTGGGAATCACTGCGCCTCGTAAAAGCTCTACAATCTAACCGTAGCCCCTAACTCGTGGCCTTAGCTCACACACGCTATGCCCGCCTATCTGTCATGCTTGATACAAATTCAGTTTTAGACGTATTACGACCAGTACAAGACCCCGAACTCCAGAAGAGTTTGGTGGAATTAAATATGATCCGCAATGTCAAGGTTGACAACGGTACAGTCAGTTTTACCTTAGTGTTGACCACCCCAGCCTGTCCCTTGCGGGAATTTATTGTAGAGGATTGCCAGAAGGCAGTAAAACAGCTATCGGGAGTAGAAGAGGTAGTGGTGGATGTTACCGCTGAAACACCTCAGCAAAAATCCTTGCCTGACCGCACTGGTATTGAGGGGGTAAAAAATATTTTAGCAATTTCCAGTGGTAAGGGAGGCGTTGGTAAGAGTACTGTTGCGGTAAATGTGGCAGTTGCTTTGGCTCAGTTGGGGGCTAAAGTGGGTCTCCTAGACGCTGATATCTATGGTCCCAATGCTCCAGCCATGCTGGGATTAGCTGATGCCAAAGTCATGGTTCAGAAAGGAAAACAGGGGGATGTGATCGAGCCAGCCTTCAACCACGGTGTCAAGCTAGTGTCCATGGGATTTCTAATTGATCCAGACCAGCCAGTTATTTGGCGCGGACCAATGTTAAATGGGATTATTCGCCAGTTCCTCTATCAGGTAGAGTGGGGTGAATTGGACTATCTGATTGTGGATATGCCACCAGGAACTGGGGATGCTCAGCTAACCTTAGCCCAAGCAGTACCGATGGCAGGAGCCGTAATTGTGACAACACCCCAAAATGTGGCTCTGTTAGACTCCCGCCGAGGGTTGAAAATGTTCGAGCAAATGGGAGTCCCCGTGTTGGGAATCATAGAAAATATGAGTTACTTTATCCCACCAGACTTGCCCGAGCGTCAGTATGACCTGTTTGGCTCTGGAGGAGGTGAAAAAACATCAAAAGAACTAGGTATTCCCTTGCTCGGTTGTATTCCCCTAGAAATTTCCCTACGGCAGGGAGGAGATCAAGGATTGCCCATCGCTGTGGGGAATCCAGAGTCAGCCTCCGCTAAAGCACTGGTAGCGATCGCATCTCAGATTGCTGCCAAAGTTTCCATTGCTGCCCTTTCTAATTAACAAAGGCATAACTGAAAAATAGAAAATGGAAAATCACCATTAACAATTTTCTCAGGGTTAATACCTAATAGCTCATAGCTAATATAGGAACCCTAAATAAATTGTGAGAATTTTTATTCTCTACTCCCTGCTCCCTGCTCCCTGTTCCCTATTCCCTATTCCCTATTCCCTGTTCCCTTTGCTATAGCTCATACCTCATAACTGATGGTACAAATTAATAAATTTAATAAATTTAAAATTAGAAATAGTATTCGTTGGCGGCTGTTTTGGGCCCCCTGGCAGGAATTAGACTGGCAACTGTTATTCCTGACTGTGGGGCTGACCCTCTTTGGGGCAGTGATGATTCGCTCTGCAGCCATCGACAATCCTGAAAACTACTGGCTCTCCCACTTGCTCATTGGTAGTATTGGATTGTTCATCGCTCTATTCATTTCGCGATCGCGCTATCAATCCCTGATCCAATGGCATTGGTTAATTTACGGGATCACCAATCTGTCCTTAATTGCTGTAATGATGATCGGTGCTAGTGCTAAAGGTGCTCAGCGTTGGGTTACCATTGGAGGGTTTAATGTTCAACCCTCAGAATTTGCCAAGATCGGGTTGATTATTACTCTAGCTGCCATCTTGCACAAACGACCAGCTACTAGCATTCCAGCAGTAATAGCAGCTTTAGCAGTAACTATATTACCTTGGGCATTAGTGTTTGGGCAGCCTGATCTCGGAACATCCTTGGTGTTTGGGGCAATTACCTTGAGTATGCTTTACTGGGCAAATGCCAATCCCGCCTGGTTGGTCGTGTTGATTTCCCCTCTGGTGTCAGCCATTGTCTTCAGTATATCTTCACCTGCATGGTATACCTGGGCTGCTGTAATCACACTGATTGCCTTCCTCAGTCTCCCTTGGCGCTGGTTAGGAGCCTTGGGTACCCTGGTTATTAACCTAGTTGTCGGACCTTTAGGAAAAGTCTTCTGGAATCTTTTGAAGGACTATCAAAAAGACCGATTAACGCTCTTTTTAAACCCCGATCTAGACCCTCTAGGAGGAGGGTATCACCTAATTCAGTCTCGGATTGGTATCGGTGCTGGTCAACTTTGGGGAAGGGGACTCAACCAGGGAACTCAAACTCAACTCCACTTTATCCCGGAACAGCATACTGACTTCATTTTCTCAGCCATTGGTGAAGAACTAGGCTTTGTAGGTTGCTTGTGTATTTTATTAGCCTTGTGGTGGTTGTGCCTACGCTTGGTGCTGATTGCTCAGAATGCTAAAGACAACTTTGGCTCTCTGGTAACAATTGGCGTGCTCTCAATGATTGTGTTTCAAACCGTGATCAACATTGGGATGACTATTGGCTTAGCTCCCATCACAGGAATTCCTCTACCTTTACTCAGTTACGGTCGTTCAGCCCTACTAACCAACTTTCTTGGCCTAGGGTTAGCCCAAGCAGTGGCCAATTATCGACAGCGATTGAAGTTTCAATGAGTTATGGGTTATAAGATACTGGATGACTAATAAGTCCAATAGCTCCTATCCTAGTAAAGGAAATCTAAGTTTTTAGGCACTCATGATTTTTCCAGGTTCTATAGTTCGCGTAATTAATGTAGACGATACCTATTATCGCTTTGAGGGGCTAGTACAGCGGGTTAGTGATGGTAAAGCAGCTGTGCTGTTTGAAGGAGGTAACTGGGATAAACTAGTGACGTTTCAGCTGTCGGAAATCGAAGAGGTGAAACCAAAAATTGGTAAAAAGGGTTAGTGGACAGGCATAGATCAAAGAGATCAATAACTAATGACTAATGACTAATCATGACTAATCCCTAAACCATGCGCCTTCCCTTACCCCAGTTTACTCCCAGCAATCGCTCAGAACATCACCTTGCTGAGGTGATTGAAACAGCAACTACAGAATTTCTAGCTCAATGTTTAGAGCCAGAAGATCTAAGCTTTCCGGTCATGCCTCCCTTTGGCAGCTGGGTAAAATCTGTAGATGATGAGTCAGGTAATCAAATTTTTGCTGTAGTTTATTATGCTACGACTAGCCCGATTGACTCGGTTCATCGAGCAACAGCTTTAGGATTGTCACTGGCAGAATTACGTGAGCAGCAGCCTCAGATTTTTGCCATGCTCAAAACTGAGTTTCGTGCTGCCATCGTTGGGTTTATGTCTTCGGAAGAGGGTGTTAATGGTTTTAGCAACCATCACGGTCGAGTCTATCAGTATCTTCCACCCCGTCCACCGCAAATTCATCAACCTGTCTACCAGTGTGAACCATCAGAGGTTATTCACTTTAGTGAACAGTTGGATTTTTTGCGAACACTTTTGGAAGTGAATGGTGCCCCAGTAGACCCCCTGACAGCAGCTGTGATTAGAGAAGTTTATCGTCTTCGTCAGACCGACCGTGACTGGTTAGTCAAGGCCGGACGAACCTTGAGTGTCTTACTTAAGGATGATTATGACCGCTTGCGGTATATTTTGAGTCAAATTCATTGTTGACATCTCCCCCGGTTGAAACACGGGGGATTCTACGAGGTTGTTACGTGGCAGGTTGAAACCGTGCTACGTAACAACCTCGTTCGATATGATTTTTTCAGGGATTTGAAAATGTCATATCGATGTGGAACTGTCAAAAATTCCCTACTCACCTTGGCTAGATCAATACCTAGCTGTGTGGCTACTTTTCTAGCGATGTTAGTCGCTCCATTACAATCAGCGTTAATCAGGCACCCAGAAGAAGTTTTGTACAATCCACGCTTCACTCTTTTCCCTGACGGTTTCCAGTTCTTGGGTTTTTCACCATAATTTGGAAGGCTGTCTTTGTCTAGGCAAGACGCTTTACTGGTGTACGCTTCTTCGGTAATTGTCAGCTTAATCCCATATTCAGGGCAAAGTTGTTCAAGTCTATTGATTAATCTTTTTGTTGGGATAACTACAAAGTTCTGATTGCCCCGCTTTCCTATATTGATTGAATCTTTTTGGCGTTCGTTCCAGCCAATTATCAAGTTTCCTACGCGATCACTAAGACAACGGTTAATAATAAACCTGGCGGCTTTATTAATTGCATCTCGCATCTGGTTGTTTCGTTTCCGTTGGACACGATCGAGATTGGAATCCCAATAAAACTCGGGCTTACCAGTTTTATACTTTGCAACCAAACGAGCATACCCTTGGTTCATTGATTTAAGCTTACGACCATCAATGATTAGGCTTTTTCCGTGGGTCGAAACTCCGGTCAGCCAATTATCGCCACCGTGATCAAAACTCCATGCCTGTGAGTAATCAAGATTTGGGTTACTCTCTACCGGTTTCTTTCCGTCATCAATTACCCAATCGATCCACAGCTGCCCCAGATATGGGCGAACAGTTACTTCATTGACCCAATCTGGATCAATGAAATCTGGAGCTTGCAAAGTAATTTTAGTAAGCAGATCTGGTTTGCTTTCTTTACTTATTGACGGACAAAACAGACCTTCTTTGTAAGTGAGAGCCTGTCTAGGAAAAGTAACAGCAGCCAATCCCCCTTTCTTTCGGTACCTAAGAAGTTTTGGTCTATCTACTTGGCCTTTGTAGTATAGACCGACAAGTTGGTTATAACTTGTGATTGACTCGGCTACAGATTTAAGGGTTTGTTGTGCCGACTGAGCGGCCATGGCCTTGTAATGTGGGTTATCTTTCAGTTCTCTACAAAGTTCTGCGTATTTGGTGCTGCACTTGTAAGTTTTCCAGCCATAGCGCAGAATTTCATCTTTCCAATAAGTTGTATAAGCTTCTGGTTGCTGTTCTAACCATTTGTAATGCTTTTGTTTAGAATAATAAGTCGCACAATTCCATAAGTTGTTAGCATTTTCACATTGGAACACCCAGAAAGCTTTATCCTCGTCTGAGAAGTCAGCTCTTACTGAAACCGTCCTATACATTTGTCATCACCTCCTTGGTTTGTTAGAATACCTTCAGTATAGACGTTGGTTCTAAACATGTCAACAACAAATGAGCGGAAAACAAAAAAAAGGATGAGGGGGATACCCGTACATCATGATGAACTAAAAAAGCCCCATACAGTTTGGCTTACCGGGGCTGCGTGGAAGTGGCTTCAATTGTCAGCTAAAGAGTCAAATACTAGTGTTGGGGAATTTCTGGAAAATTGGATAAGAAAAGAGATGGACACGACTGGATAAATCCAGTCTCTGAGTTTCACCCTCTATGCAAGAAAAGGGAGGCTCTAACATTTCAGGATGTTTTGGTAGTATCGTCATCCCCCGTTAACCCTCACGGGTATAATGGGGGATGACTACGAATTACTTGACAAATTACTTTTTTAGTTTCCTGGTTATAAAAGTCGAAGTAACGGTTAATACATATTTCTGTTTCCCTATTCCCTACTCCCTATTCCCTATTCCCTATTCCCTATTCCCTATTCCCTATTCCCTATTCCCTATTCCCTATTCCCTTTACTCATTACCAGCTTCATCAATTTGAGCCTCCAATTGGGCTACCTTTTGCTCCAGCTGTTGCTTTTCCAATTTCAAGTTTTCTGCTAAGGCTTCAATTTTTTCGCGACGTGCTTCTACTTCTAAATCGCGGATATCTAACCCTTGGCTTTTCAAGGTTAGCTCTTGCCGCCATTGTTCAGCCCGTTTCATTTCTTCCTCTAAAAAGGTAGACTTAACCTCAGCTGTTAAATACTTCTTGACTAAATCTAACACCCAATCGGTGGCAGATTGAATAGTGATCACCTCTTGAGTTTCAGCCAGATCGATTAAGACTAAGCAACCTTCTTTAAAAGCTTGGGAATTAGTAAACGCCACAGGTCTTGGCTCAATGACTTCCCAGAATTGATCAGAGTTTTGGCGGGCAAGTAGTTGTAATTGGAGCCCGCCAAAATCATCATTGTCTTGAACTTGAGCTAGGTGTAGCATTATCGGTTTGATTGAAATCTGTTTAAAGTCTATTTAAGCGATCGCGTAAAATAGACTCTTGCTTTTTAGCCTCAGCTAAAGCCTCTTGAGCACCCTTAACCACAGCTTCTGGAGCTTTACTCACAAAGTTCTTATTACCCAGACGCCCAGACAAGGATTTGACTTCCGCCTCTACTTTACGTAACTTCTTTTCTAACTTAGCCCGTAGAGCATCCACATCCACCACACCAGTTAGGGGAATTAGCACCTGGACAGTACCGACTACACCCGCCATGGTATTTTTAACCTCTTTGTCCAAGGCTGGAGTGATGGTTAATTGATTGACCTTACCTAAGTCTTTGATATAGGCAAGACCCGCCTCCAAAATTTGACGTTCGTCACTGTTGCTGCTTTGCAGAATAACAGGTGCGGTCACCCCTGGTTTAATCTCTGCCTCAGCCCGGAGGTTGCGGATAGTACGGATTGTACCAATCAGCAGCTCAAACCTTTGCTCTAGTTCTGAGTCAATTAGAGAACTTGGGGATATTGAAGAGTGGGTATTGCCTATTGACGAAAGGTCATGGTCTATTTTAACGTCTCCCTCTTCTATATCTTTGATATCTTCTATATCTTTAATATCTTCTCCCTGTTTGATATTTCCATCAATAATCCCCATTTTGGACTCGATTTCCTTCAATTCCGAAGATTGCTGAGTGTCTTCCTGGCCAACAATTTCTGCTTTGATGGATTGAATTTTTTGAGATAACTCTTGACGATTTTCAGCCTTGAGCACATAACGGGAAACAAACCAAATGGCATATCCTAGACCAATCAGTTCTAAACTAGTTGAGACTAAGGAAATGCGATTGAGCGCACCCACGAAGGCTGTGAGGATATTCAGGGCAATAATTCCTCCGACAACCAACCCTGCTGCGATTATCGGTTCTTTGTAGTCCTCGAACAACTTCCTAGAAATTTCTCGCACTTTAAACAATACAGCTACACTTTGCTTAGAGATTTCCTTTTCCTTAGACAAAGATGTTCCTGACCTCGGTGATTGGGCATCAGGATAATCGGATTTATTATCGGTTAGCAGTTCGCTTTCCGTTGTCTGTAGTTCCTGTTCCTCAGTTTGACCATCTAGGTACTCTATAGGATAAGGTTGTAGCGCCAACACCTCCCCAGATTTCTGGGTCAAGGTGTGCCAGATTTCTTCAGTGATATGGGGCATGAATGGATGGAGTAGCTTTAGGATACCCTCTAAAACGCAAGCTAGAGTTTGCTGTGCCACAACCCGCGACGCAGAATTGGCATCCTGACGCAGCCTAGATTTAACCAGTTCAATGTACCAATCACAAAAATCACCCCAGATGAACTCATAAAGTCCCTTAGCCGCTTCTCCCAAGCCATAACCATCTAGATAATCCCTAGTTTGACGCACCACTTGATGAAAACGGGAAAGAATCCAGCGATCGCATAATTCCAATGCCTCTACTGTTGGTTGACCCAACTCTTCGGGAGTCTTACCATCAAGGTTTAGCATTACAAACCGGGCTGCATTCCACAGTTTATTGGCAAAATTGCGGGATGCTTCTACAGAAGCTGACTCATCCGTCTTGCGGTCATACTCTAATCGGATATCTTGACCTGCACCTGCCACTTCCCGAACCAAAGTATAGCGCACGGCATCCGTACCATACTTGTCAATCAGGATTAAGGGGTCAATACCATTATTAGCCGACTTAGACATTTTCTTATTGTTCTCATCCCGCACTAGCCCGTGGATGTAAACACTCTTAAACGGCATTTGACCCGTAAAATGTCCTGCCATCATGGTCATGCGGGCAACCCAGAAGAAAATGATGTCAAAACCTGTTACCAGGGTGGTAGTGGGATAGTAAGTCTTCAAATCCTTGGTCTCCTCAGGCCACCCCATAGTCGAGAATGGCCACAATCCTGAAGAAAACCAGGTATCCAGCACATCTGAGTCTTGCTCTAGCTTGACATTTTCTCCAAATTTTGCTATTGCTTTCTTCTTAGCCTCTGCTTCATGGTGAGCCACAATAAACGGAGTCTCGCTAGTGATTGTGCCATTGGTTTCACTTACCACATACCAAGCCGGGATTTGGTGTCCCCACCAGAGTTGGCGGGAGATGCACCAGTCTTTTAATTTCACCAGCCAATCTCGGTAAACCTTAGTCCAACGTTCCGGGATAAATACTGGTGAATGGTGCTGGTCAAGAGACTCTAGGGCTCGGTCAGCTAGGGGGCGAATTTTGACAAACCATTGCGTTGAGATTAGGGGTTCAACAGGAACCTTTCCGCGATCGCTATAGGGTACCGTATGTTTGTAGTCCTCTACCTTAACCAACAGCTCTTCTGCTTCCAGCTGCTTCACCACATTTTTCCGGGCTTCAAACCGGTCTTGTCCTTGGAAAGGGCCAGCCTTTTCATTTAACGTGCCATTCTTATTCATGATGTTAATGAATGGCAGATTATGACGCTGACCCATTTGAAAGTCATTAGGGTCATGGGCAGGAGTTACCTTGACACAACCGGTGCCAAACCCTGGATCAACCAACTCATCAGCAATAATCGGAATTTCTCGTCCCATAATTGGCAAGGTTAGAGTTTTACCAATTAAATCCTGGTAGCGTTCATCATTAGGATTAACTGCAACCGCCGTATCTCCCAACATAGTTTCTGGTCTAGTCGTAGCTACTTCCACAAAACCATTGCTATCAGTAAGGGGATATCGAAAATGCCACAAATGCCCATCTACTTCCTTATTTTCCACTTCCAAATCTGAGACAGCGGATTGGGAAGCTGGACACCAGTTGACCATATATTCGCCCCGGTAAATCAGTCCCTGATCATAAAGTTGGACAAAGGCTTCAATTACCGCTTTCGATAAGCCTTCATCCATAGTGAACCGTTCCCGGGACCAATCCACCGAAACCCCCAAACGCCTCAGCTGGTTAACGATGGTGCCACCTGATTCTTCCTTCCACTCCCAAGCCAGTTCAAGAAACTTTTCCCGTCCCAAGTCATAGCGGGTTTTGCCTTCAGCTTCTAGCTGTCTATCGAGAATGGTTTGTACAGCAATACTAGCGTGGTCAGTTCCTGGTAGCCACAGGGTATTGCGTCC